>NZ_JAYGHD010000037.1:0-31611 GCF_034932245.1 Nostoc sp. UHCC 0251 | reverse complement strand
TTCGCAATTCGCAATTCGCAATGGGCTACGCCCCGCTACGCTAACGCAATTACGTCACAAATTTTGTGATAGCGTACTACTCTGTGGAAGCAAGCTACGCGTAGCGTCTCCTACTCGCTTCTGTTACATTCTTATGAATTTTCAATGAATTAATCTGAGCATTTTTCTCTTTTATGTCTAAAATTCAGCGCAACAAAGACTCTTTCTGCAAAACTGACAAACTTAGAAGCGTATTTATCCGTTTTAGGCATATCCTCGTGAAATACGTAAACCAAGTCGTAATTCCTACTAATTTAAACGTATCTTCTATGACAATAGGCATATTGGTAAAAATTTTGTCACAAATAATTGATAATCCAAAAAATATTACAGAAGATAATAGAATCAGAAATTCAGTTTTCTTCAGGATAGCTTTAAATTTTAGAAAAAATATTAATCCAAGTGCGACGTAACTTACGTAAATGATCCTTTCATTAATATGTAAATAATCTGGAAATATACTGTCATGAATTAAAAAAAAGTCATCTAATAGTAACAAAGATGTCAGGAGTCCAGAAAACAAAAAAAATGAGGAATATTCTTTAGCTCTAATATCTTTTTTGAGTAGTGCGTAACTAAAAAGGCAGATGCTTGCACAAGAACACCAAAACAATATACCAATATTTGAGAAAAATCCCACATAAAAAGGCGCATTCATTATGGCAGAGGGATCTCTCGTCAAATAGTCGGCAGGTATTTTGGTTTTTAATTTGAAAGCTATTACCAGTAAAGAAAATGGAATAATTGTTGCTAAAAATGTTAATAGAAAAACTTTAAATTGATCAAGATAGCTTGATTTTTGAAAAATTAAGTTTGTCATGAGTTCCCACCTTAATTATCTAGTTCACTTCCCGCAGCTATTTTTAGCCTTTTAAGGATTATTGTTTTAGGCTTGAATATCTGCTGTGGAAATATGATTTTTCTACCCGCGTAAGATGACTATTTATGGACATATGCGGTGGATGACTGATAAAGATAAGTTTACTTATCAGCCCAGATATTCACCAAACATACTTCAGTATACTTAGGTCATAAAAGAGTAATTTTTGTAACTTGATAAACTGCTTGATTAGCTCGTTAAATGTGAAACACCTGCTTTACAAGGGTATAGGATTAAGTAAAGGTTAAGTAACAATTATGGAATTATTTCATACATCCAAAAAATATTCAAGTTATTTATATCTTGATTTTTTGAAGTTTTGATGAACTTTGCCATCTCAATGGGCATAATCTAGATAAGCTGAACCATATTGAATTTCTGTCATCCATGATTGAAATAGACATCTCCAAAAATTAAATATGCCTTATCCAGAAACCTTGTAGAGACGTAGCACTGCTACGTCTCTACATCCATTTTCGGAGATGTCTAATGGCTCTATAGCAATATAAAAAGAATAATTGCATTGATTTAGATTGTGCCGAAATGCTGGAAAGTCATATTTATCTGTATCACAAGTTCATCTCTGCATAAGGCATCATGAGGGGAATTCAAATTTTAGCTGCCTTTTAAGCAGGGTTGGATGAGCAGAAACAGAAGAATCTAACGATTGTATTGGATAATTTAGTTTTTGGAGTTCCCTAAATATTCGTGTAATAGAGAGTTTCTACTTTCAAATGTATTAATCCATGACCTCTAGAAGTTAAGGGCATCCCCAGTCTAGAAGGTCATGTGGAGCATACTAAATTACGCTTTAGAATGCGGATTGCTATCAATCTATAAGCTCGCCCATATTAAAATCTATTCTTATCCAACCTTTGAGTTTTCGTAAATTGTCGAGAATGAGTAAGGGAATCTGCCAGTGATGTACCATCAGGAAGGGTAAGGGATCACTCACCTCAAAAATTGCTTCTTTCCCCCGCCTGATGTTTCTTACCCAGGTTTGCAGTTGCTTAAACGATCTAATCTCATTCAGCCGCCAAACTTCGTGGTACAGCCAATAGGTTGGCTTACTATCACTAAGAGGCTGCAAAGATTCAGCCAGAGGCTCCTTACCAAGATAGGCATCCGCTACTCCTGGATGATTGTAAAACATAGTAATGGCGGAGTGAGTCCGGGGATTACACTCAATCGCGTAAACAGTTCCATCTTCTGCTTGGATAAAGTCAAAGGAAAGTTGCCCGGTTTTTCCTAATTCTTTGGTAAAATGACTCGCCCATTGCATAATTTCTCGCTGATCAACGTTTTCGTAGTTGACTTGAAAGGCGGATGACTCACAGCAGCAGTACATTCTTGACTCTCCATCTCGCGCGGTAGTGTGAGTACAGTATTCCTTTCCAGGGATGAATTCCTGCATAATCCAGGGCTTCTCCTCACTGATGGGCAGACTCTTGACAAATGCTGCTGTTTCTGATTTTGTATCGCAAGGTAGCTTGGTGAGATTCAAGCGACGCACTTGATCGTAGGGGATGCTTTTAAGAATGTATTTGCGTTTCTCCTGAGAAAAGTCGAAGTTGAGGACTTGTTCGGGATCGGTAATTTTGAAGGATTTGGGGACAGATAAACCGAACGATCGCGCTGTTTCAGAAAAGGCAAACTTGTCATCCAGGAGCTTTGTGATATCAGCATCGAAGTGGAAAAACTCTACAAAGTCTGGTAATGGTGGCTTGCCTTGATCGTAGTGAATAACGGAAAAAATCGCTACCGGGATAAAAAAGTCGATCTTTTCTGTTTTAGCGATCGCGTGTAGGGTTTCAACATAGCCTTCTAAGTCTTTGCTGGGATCGGGAACAGTATAAAAGCCTGCAACTGAGTTGGAATATTTATTACCACTGGGCCAGAATTTCTCAATGTCAATTATAATAACCCGATGTCCAGCAGCATGAAATGAACGCGCTAGCTGAAGAGTTTTAGTCATTCTCGCGCCAGCAATCAAGATATTTTTAGAATTGGGGTTGACAACAATTGACTTATTGAATGGTTGCTTAAGAAAGCTCCACAGTAGCGATGTTAAGACGACGATACAGTTTAAGGGAAATGCGATCGCTAGTAATACAAGAGTGCCCAAGTTTTGGAACACTACAAAAATATTCTTTCTCATAGTTAGAATTGTGACATCAAAGATTGTATTTTTTCCTCGTCAAATATTTTGAAACAATTGCAACTGCTTTAACGAGCTAATTTGATTAAGTCTCTATTCGTGTTCAAGCCAATAACTAGGCTGACTATAACTTAGGGGTTACAGAGGTATTGCCATATTTTATGTCTTCTCCAAACTGTATGAGTTTGCCGATGTTGAAATCAATCCTCACCCAAGTTCGTAAGGAGCGCAAACTATCAAGTAATAGCAAAGGAATGTGCCAATGATGTACCATTAAAAACGGTAGTGGATCGTTAACTTCAAAGATTGCATCCTTTCCTCGCCAAATATTTTTAAACCACTTTTGTAACTGCTTTAACGATCTAATTTCATTAAGTCTCCAAAGTTCGTGATAAAGCCAATAAGTAGGCTTACTATCACTCAGGGGTTGCAGAGGTTCAGCCGGAGGCTCTTTACTAAGATAGGCATCCGCTAAACCAGGATGGTTATAATACATTGTAATTGCAGAGTGAGCGCGAGCATTGCACTCGATCGCATAAATCGCCCCATCTTCTGCCTGAATGAAGTCAAAACAAAGTTGTCCAGTCAGTTGTAGTTCTTTGACAAAATGACTCACCCACTCTTTAATTTCTGGGTGTTCAAAGTTTTCGTAATTGACTTGAAAAGCAGATGATTCACAGCAGCAATGTACCGTTAATGCACCATTTCTCACTGTATCATGAGTACAGTATTCTGTACCGGGAATAAACTCTTGCAATATCCAAGGATTATCTTTACTAATTGGCTTACTTTTAACATGAAGCGCCATTTTTTCGTAAGGCTCCATTGGTAGCTTGGTCAAATCCAAGCGTAAAACAGAGTCATAGACAATACTTTTGAGAATGTACTTGCGCTTTTCGTTGGCAAAGTCGAATTTAAGAACTTGTTCGGGATCTGTAATTAGGAAGGTTTTCGGAACAGATAACGAGAATGATCGGGCAATTTCTGCAAAAGTAAACTTGTTATCCAGCATCTTCATGGTATCAGCATCGAAGTGGAAATTCTCGCAATAGCCTGATAACACTGGTTTGCGCTCGGAGTCAAAGTAGCTGGCAGCAAAAATACCTACCGGGACAAAAAAATCTATGTTTTCTTTTTTAGCGATCGCACGCACGGCTTGAGTATAACCTTCTAAGTCTTCTTGCGAGTCAGGAACTGTGTAAAAGGCAGCCACAGAGTTAGAAAATCGATAACCACTGAACCAGTATTTGTCAAGATCAAATAAAATGACTCGATGCCCAGCAGCGTGAAATGATCGCGCAAGCTGAAGGGTTTTGGTCATTCTACCACCACCGATCAAGATGTTTTTAGGATTCTCGTTCGATACCACAAGATTAGCATCCGATCTGCTGAAAAAATTCCACAGCAGCGATGCAAGTACGACAGTACAGTTAAAGGGAAATGCGATCGCTAGTAATGCAAGAGTGCCCAAGTTTTGGAATATCGCAAAAATCTGCTCCCTCATAGTTGTAATTGTGACATGATATATGCTTGGTTGACTCAATAAAATTCTTCAAGAGGGGTAAACGTCTCTATTTTTTTGCTAAATGTAGAATATTTATTCTTTATTTTTTAGATAGAGATTGCCTGGAGTAGAAATAGGTGTTGCATAAGCAATTGAAGTCATTAGATTTTCAGGTGATCGCTCTATTTTATAGCCAGGGTGTATATTAAAGTTCTATTACTTATCGCTAGCGAAGACCTTGTGTTATTCCAAGTCAGAAGAAAGGTAAAAAGGTGATTTGCCTGACATTAGGTTATACTCAACGCTTCATTGATCGCCGTCGTAAATAACTCATTTAAAGGAATTCCCGCCGCGTTCGCCGTACAGGCAATTACCGCGTTATGGTCAAAAATACAAAACAACCCAGCTTCTAAGAACCAAGGTTGTCCCTGTGGGTCGATCCGGAAGTCAAATAAACTATAATGGCGACAGCCCAAAGCCAAATGACACTTCTTAACTTCTTGCTGAACCTTTTGGGTGATCGGGTCATTAATATCTACAATCCAACCTGGGACATAATTTTTAGCAGTTGAAGCCAAGTCGCCCTCAATTGGTATTTTGAATTTGTCAGTATAGCTGCGGATGGGTCTGGTTTCCGGGTCTATCTGATACTCTTCAAGGGGTAAACCGATTAGTTCCCCATCTTTGACAATAGCGCCGCATCTGACTTCTCGACCGGCTTCAATGAATGTTTCTACAATCACTTCATCTGCAAATTCAAATGCTTTTTTCAAGGCAGCGTCATACTCACTCTTTTCTTTGACTAAGGACACCCCTAAAGAGTTATCGGCATTTGCGGGTTTGATGACTACTGGAGGTGTAATTGTCGGAACGTCTCCTTGGCGGAGCAGTTCTCCAGAAGGCACTTTTACCCCTGCTGCTGCGACAATTGCTTTGGTTCTGGCTTTGTGGGCTGTGATTGCCATGACATCGGGAGTATTGCCTATATAAGGGATCTTAAGCAAGTCGAATAGTGCCCGGTAGTCAGTCATTCCAGGGAGACAAAACATTTGTGGCAACATCAGGTCAATGTTTTGCGTTGTTATAAAATGTATGGCATCTGATAAAGACATCGGTTTAGCGGCAGCAATATCTTCTGGACTGAGAGAGGAAGGAAATCGCCACAGGCCATCGAGTGTGATGTATGCAATCAGAAAGTCATAGAGCGATGGATTTGCCGTAGCTACCAGACAGCTTTGGGCGTAATTGCGTGACAACTGACAGTAAAAATCATTGTATGCAGATCCAACTAAATGAAGGATGCGAAGTACTGGCATGATTCATATTCCTAAATACTGCTGTATTTTTATATAAAGGACTTCCAAATAAAAAAATATTCAATTAACTCTTGTGGGGTGGGCATCTTGCCCGCCCTATGGACTGGGCGGGCAAGATGCCCACCCCACAATGTTGAATAATTTATTTCTTGGAGTTCCCTAACAACTGCGATCGCAAAAAACAGCTTCAGGGGAGATGAGGAAGCAAGCGAAAAATTATTCTTTTGAAGTCTAAGCCAAGGCTTAGACTTCTCTGCTCATTTCCTCATCTTTCGATTACACAACGCGTCTAATCAGGGTTATACCATCTCGGATGGGTAAGAGAACTTGCTCTACACGAGGATCGGCGGCAACAATCCGGTTGAACTGAGCGATCGCTTCACCGTTGGCGGTACGTTGTTCGGGTGGTAAGTAAACTTGTCCCTGCAACAAAGTATTATCCACACAGATTAAGCCGTCGGGAGTTAGTAAGTTACTATCCAAAATGGTCTGGAAGTACTTTACATACTCTTTTTTATCCGCATCAATGAAGATCAGATCAAATACTTCTTTTCTCGCAGCCAGATTGTAGAGCGTCTCTAGAGCAGGTGCTACTTCCACAACGATTTTGTCGCCGTGGGGAGACTCACTAAAGCAAGCTTGAGCAAATTCAGCAACATAGGGATCTACTTCGCAACCGATAAGTTGCCCATCACTTGGTAATGCTTCTGCCATTGCTAAGGCTGAATACCCTGTGAACATTCCTACTTCTAGAATACGCTTTGCCTTGGTCATGTGAACAAACATTTTCAATGTCTGTCCTTCAAGATGTCCTGAGAGCATCTCCTGCTCTAGTTGACGCACTGTTTCACCATCACTGAAGCGCTTGCTCCAGTCTTCAATGCTTGTTTTTTGCGCCAATGCTGTCAATGCGCTCGATTCGGGCGTGGTGTAATCATCCAAGTAGGGATCTAAACCTGCCGCTAATTGAACTCCCTGCCGCAAAGAATCTAATATCTCTATGGGAATGTTCTTCTCTTCTGCCAATTTGAGGGTTTGCTGTAGCTGGGCTACTAAGATACTGTGTGGCGTTATCGGCCTAGCTGTTTCTCGTCCTAAAACACTCGTCATATTTTCACACCCCTACTAGCTTGGCTTCTTGACTTTCAATGTATGCGTCAACACCTTTCCCACCACGAGGGTATTTAGCACAAAGACGTTTGTGTTCGGCTAAAGCAGCATCAAGTTCTTCACGAGTCAGATCGTTGGCAAAGAAGCACTCACCAATCGGACAAGGCATGGCTGCACGTAGTTTGCCGTCTCGTGTCAAGCTTATAGACTGGGTAGCATCCCAGAGCAAATCCCCATCTAGTAGAGGATGATCGAGTGATAAACCTATACGACTCATCAAGTCTAGGATGCGATCGCGCTCTCCTGTTGGAATATAGCCCCGTTGTGCTGCAATGGTTGCAGACAAAGCCATATCTATATTGACCGCATGACCATGATATAGGGGTATCTGAGGTGCTAATTCTAGAGTAGGACTCCAAGTGTGACCGTAGGCAATAACGCGATCGAGGTCTAGTTCATGCAAGTTAGGAGTCTCTAACTCCAACATAGTTTTGATTGCCTCATAGTTGACTTTATGGGCAATCTCTTTAATTTCCGGTGTCGCATTCACATGTCCAAAGTGAGTGGAAAGTAGTTCTTCGCCATACTCGTATAGCAGTTCAAAGACTTCGGAGTTAGAAACTACAGCGATTTTTACCAACTCTGCCATCCCATTACGAACTTGAGAGGTTGGCAAGGTTTTCAAAAATGAGAAATCCAGGATCACTTTCAAAGGTGCATGATATGCTCCCAAGCGATTTTTTAACTTGCGGTGATTAACTGCTACCTTAATCGCTACACCTGCATCAATCAAACCAATCAACGTGGTAGGAATGCGAATATAGTTGCTCTTGCGACGGTAAGAAGCGCAAGCAAACCCAGCCACATCAGTAACTAGACCACCACCGACGACTAAGACTGGTTCTTTACGAACTAAGCCAAAATCTGAAAAAGCGTCAACAATTTTTTCAAACGTTGCCAGGGTTTTAGCTGGCTCTGTAATCATGATCGGAAATACTGTCAGATCAATGTCATAGTGCCTAAAATATGACCTGATCTGATCGCCATAAAGTTCATGGACGTTGGCATCAATTACAGTCAGACAGCGACCAAATTTCGCATAGCTATCTGCTATTTCTCTGTTTTGAATATCAAATGCACCGTTCACATAGACAAGACTAAAATCGATTTTTTCGTAACCTTGCACGTGAAACGCAGCTTCCGTAGCTTCAAAGGATGCTTGAACTTTATTCATGTGTATTGACCTTATTCCAATTAAAAAATTGTGAGATTTCGGTAATAATTCCGATTTACCCTAATGTTATGCCAGCAGAAAATAATGCTCTTTATCGTTTGAGATTAAAGAGATCACTAAATGAGCTTTCAAGAAAAAAGCTTACTTATATTTCTGACTGGCAATGTTATTAAACAACACCATTCATTGGAGTAAATTCTGTAGTTGGACTAATCTCTAATTTAAGATAGCCTCTAAAGTAGTCAACTAGTCCCAGTATCAAGATTTTTCCATAATACTTGCACGCTTTCTTTCGGGATTATTGACTTTAGTGAGAGGAAAATTCATCTTAATTGAGATTTATTCCACTATGTTTTACTTTAGTGGCTTTCCAACTGTACGATTCCGCAAAAATTCTATCCTAAAAAACTGATTGTATCGTTGATCCCCAAGCTTAAATTTGAGATTAGAACCTTGATTAACTGTTAGTTCGCTGTTTTTTAGCATTAGTATCAAACCTTATATCGCTAAACTCAGAATCTTATATTTACTTCAGAATAACAGTAGACTTTACTTTTAGGAAGTTTATCTGAATTTTTATTAACTCCATTATGTTTGTCTCTATCAAATTTAAACCATTAGACTTTGCAAAAGTCCTATTTTAGTAAACTAACCATATTGTTTTTCTCCAGGCTGAATTTGAGATTACAGGCATGATTAATTCTCAGCTAACTGTTTTTTAGCATTAGTCTCAAACCATAAAATGGTTAAAAACAAATATGACTCACTACACTCTATTCAGAGTGGCAGTAAAACTCTTTTTTCATTCAATCAAGTTACTGCTCAGTATTCAACACACCTACCTCGGTAACTCCTAAAAATTCAGAATTTAAAAATATCTAAGTTTTTAGTAACAAAACCTTAACTTTGTTTAAGGAACGGGTGTGTTTTAAAATTTTCTAAGTTTGCTTGAATTGCCTTTAAAGTTCTAAATTAAGCTATTTAAGCCTAATTTAGCAAATAATCTTCCATCTGGTAAATTAAAATTACAACACAAATCATAACATTAGAACGATAAAAATCATAACATATGTAAATATATTTAAGTCAATCCACCATACGGAGTGTACTGAATAACAAGACTTTTTTAAAAAAGTATGTCTAAAGATAGATATTTTATACAGAAGATGGAATTGACTTATTTGAACCTGATATTATGGAGGGTTGCCAAAATTTGTCTTGTTTAGAATCCAAATCTCTACTAAACTGGCTCTTAAGCAAATAATCCGAGCAAAGACAACTTGGTATTACTTATGTCTGCGTATAAAACAGACAATGTTCAGTAAACCACAAACTTTTGAAAACCAACATGGCCGGAGGCAGCTATGCTGGAGGCACAGTTGGTAAATCCCATAAATAATAAATTTAGGGGTTTCAAAGAATTAAGTTTACATATATTGAAATTCTCTCGCCGACTTACTGAAGCTACACTGGATGCTTCAGAAGGCAGAAAGCTGTAACAAAACCTCGTCTACCTTGAGAACCGTAGTTTTGTAGGTTGGGTGCAGCGATAGCGTAACCCAACATAAAATTTGGTGGTAATGTTGGGTTGCGTTTCACTCCACCCAACCTACATAAATATATCTTTTAAAAAACTCTAGGTTTCAACATAGATGAGGTTAAATTAAGGATTTTGGCAATCTGTCTCTGTATCAATTTAAACTTCAACCTATAATTCATCATTTTAGTTGGCGCGATCGCTTAGTTACTTTCGATATAAAAAATTGAGTATTTTTAACAAACAAAATTTATTTAAATTACTTTTAAAAAATCTTAATATTTCTCAATCTAGGCTAAAAAAATATTGAGATTGGATTAAGAATTAAGAGCGATCGCTTTGTAAAGGTTAATTGATATTTCTTGTCAAACTGCTGGTGAAGATAGAAACTAAAGAAATACAATACACGCAATTATTTTATGACTGCTATTTCTAACATTGAATTCAAACGGCCAATTTGGCAAACCGCTATCATATTGACATTGGGCTTTTGGCTCAGTGCTAGTCTAGTTTTAGACTGGGTAATTATGCCTAGCCTTTATCTCTCTGGCATGATGAGCCAAGCTGGTTTTACGACAGCAGGCTATACGATTTTTTGGAACTTCAATCGGATGGAATTGTTATCTGCTGCTGTAGTTCTGACTGGGGCACTAGCTTTGAGCAAAACCCGATATCACTGGAGTATTGGCAGTATTGTTTTATCTGTGTTGCTGCTAACAATAGCTATACTTGACACCTATTTCTTAACTCCGCAGATGTGCGCTATAGGAGTTCAACTCAACCTATTTGAAGCTGCTACTGCTATTCCATCGACAATGAATTTACTACATGGCAGTTATTGGGTACTGGAAGTAGTTAAGCTGGTAGCTGGTGGCACACTTTTAAGCTGGTTCTGGCGGGAGCAATTTTAAGTAGATGGAGAACTATAACGGTAAGAATGTCCACTTTTAAATCTCACACCAAAGACGCAAAGAATTTCTTTGCGTCTTTTGCTACATATACCTTATGGGTTAATCAATGTGATGCCTACGACGCGCTACGCCTACGTGAACAATTTTGTATTTATGTTTGTGATTTTTAAAACTTCAGATTTTTCGAGCAAATTGCTACTATAAAATAATTTACTTATTAAAAGTGTAATTCAATAAGTATACAAAATTATCTTTTACTGTACATTTTTAGCCTGCCCGGTCATCCGAACAAATAAATACTGAAAAATAATATTAATTAGTTTTCATGTTTCCTTTACTGATTTATCATGAAGTTTATATATTTCTGCTAACTTTTTTGGAAAATTATAGTAATCTGAATTTTAGTGGTTACTTACTTGTTATCTACCATCTAGCCGAAAAGAGCTATTGTGCAGGTATGTGCTACCAATCAAGAATTTCGCTGCAAGTTCTTGAATTTGTCACTCCAAATTGTGTAAGGTGAGTATTTAGCTCCACACAGCATTAGAATCCGTTTCCAGTGATTATGAAGAGATTCCCTTCTGCTGAACTAGTCGCCTGTGCATCTCACCACACACCATCATGGCAGCAATTATCAGCTAACTCATCCTTGGTCGGAGGTTATTATTCTTGTTGTGCAAGTGAAAATTTTGCCCAATCCCAACTTTAAGAGTTGCTCTACAATCACAAACCTAAGTAAGGCATTGATTTTTTAATACTTAGTTTTTAATGATACTTTTTCTCTGGAAGAAGTTACCATCAAGAATAAATTTCTTGGGAAAGTCTCGACCACTTTTGTAATGCCTACAAAAGCTGATTTTTCGCGTTATGTGAAAATCTCAACGCGAAACCTAACTCCGCAACCCGCAACCCTTGTAGGGAATGGGAAACATTCAAAGCCTCTCAAGAGCAGGAGAGAAAAATGGAAGTGCGGTTTTCCAGATAAGAATAAAAAGTCGGCTACAAAAACATAGGTTGTCAGCACGGACTTAATGCTCAAAACCCTTGATTAAAAGGCATTTACGTCTACGTTACAGTAGGTTTTGGTCGTTTTCGACTTTAGCATCAGGGGCAAAATAACTTTGGCAATAAAACTAAAGTATCTACAATTTCAGGCTACTAAATACGGAGAACAATGATCCTTTTGTGACTGATGGGCGAGAGCCAATGGTCTGTGCGTTTCACTTGAGTTACTGTTAGATTGGCTAGATTAGCGAAAGATACAGACAACCGATCTAATTTTTGAAATACTATATCCTGGCAACCAGTCGGGACAATTTTGCTATTGGGCAATAATATGGATTGGTTTAGTTGTAATTCGTGCTTTATAGCTTAACAGAGATTGGTAAATTAAGAGTTGGGGGGTGTGGAATATCTGTACTTACTCAAATGTGACCGCTATATTTATCTGAACAGTACTTCCAACAAAGTCGCGGTGAATTCCGAAAAGGTAATTCACTAATTTTACCTGCAAATGTTAATTTTATTCCAGAGCCATCCCAATGAAGACACTTCCGATTAGTAGATACAGATTTTTCCAAAAGCTCCAGCCTTTATCTCTGTTGAAAAAAATCACTGGTAAGTCGGTTACTGGTTGTTTACAAGTGTTTAGCACGTCAGGCTCTTGGTCAATATATGTGGATGAGGGTAAACTAATTTATGCCTGCTACTCAGAAAAAATGTTTGAACCGCTATACAGGAATTTGCAACGCTTGAGTCAGCAAGTTTCTACTCTCCCCAACGGGATTCACGAGCAGTTGCGGGCGATATTTGAAACTGGTATTGACAATCAGGCAATACCGAACCCAGATTATCTGGCTATTTGCTGGTTAGTCAATCAGAAATATATCAGTCCCTCTCAAGCGGCGATACTGATAGAGCGATTGGCGCTAGAAGTTCTGGAGTCATTTCTGAACTTAGACGAGGGAAGTTATGAATTTATTCCTGAAAGCTTTCTAGATGACATGCCAAAGTTTTGTCATCTGAATCTCCGCTTACTAGTTGAACGATGTCAAACACCCCCAAGCGCTGGCGTTAGCGTCTTTGAAAGAGAAACTTCTGTCTGCGACACGCTGCGCGAACACAGAGAAGCGGCTTATCGTCCAACATCGCCAACTTCTCAATCGCGCTCCTCACAATTGTTCCAAATAAATGAACTGAAACCTAAAACTAAAACTACACCGAAGTCATCTATAACGAACGGCTATAAACCACCATCCTACTCTATTAATACTAATAGGGGCCAACGAATTACCCAACCTCCTGTTGACAAAAAAATCTACACAATCTTTTGTATTGATGACAGTCCGACGGTATTGAATACTATTAAAAGCTATTTAGATGAGCAAACATTTTCTGTTATAGGAGTCACCGATTCTTTAAAAGCTTTAATGCAAATTGTTCATACCAAACCCGACATAATTTTGTTGGATATCTCAATGCCTAATTTAGATGGATATGAACTTTGCTCTCTACTGCGTAAACACGCAAATTTTAAAAATACACCTGTGATTATGGTGTCAGGAAACGTAGGATTTCTAGATAGGGCTAAAGCTAAGATAGTAAGAGCATCAGGCTATTTAACTAAGCCTTTTACACAAGGAGATTTACTAAAAGTAATCTTTCAACACATTGTTTAATTTACTAATGATAAAAAATAACTCCATGAAAACCAGCATATTTTTTGGAGATTTCAGGTTGAGAATTACCTGAATTGCTAACATTTTATTTATAGAAGATTGACCACTTTAGTAGTTTTGAGGAAGTGGTACATCTCCCAGTATTTCCAAAAGCGATCGCTCCATAACTATACTGACAAATTTATTACCTTCCAAGTTGAGGTGAATGTGATCGTGATACAAACCTTGTGGATTGGTAGTTGAATTGAATATCGGTAAAAAGTCTATATAGTTAATTTGCTTTGCTCTGGTAAAGTCATTCAAGCGCTGGCGAGCATTGATTTCATAATCACGAGGGCCTGGTACACCAATTTCTCGGAGTAAGGGAGTCATAACTAATAGAAATTGGCTGTTCGTTTGGCGAGTTAGGGCTTGAATTTTGCCGATTGCTTCCAGATTAATCCCAACACGATCGCCTGCTTCATTTTGCACTGCTTTCATTTCGGGAATTGGCTGTTGCTTGGCAATATAACGTTGCCACACTTCCACCAATGCTAGGAGAGGTTTACTATCGGGATAGTTGCGATCGCGTCCTACGGGTAAAGAAGTGGGAGGAGTGGCAAACAAATCATCGGTATTAATTAGTAACACTACCACGTGGGCGTTGAAATTGCTAAATTTCTCTAAATAAGCTAACTCATTCCTTGGCCCCCAAGAGTTAGCTGAAGCATTCAACACTTCTACTTCCTGATAATTGCTATTAGTGGATGATGCCAGAGAACGCATCATAATGGTGGATATTGTATTAGTCTGATCTGTCCACCAGCCACCATTAGCGATAGAATCCCCTAACAGCAAAACTCGCAGCCTAGAAGGTGCAGGCGTCTTCTGAAGCGGACTACTTCGCATAGAATACTCATTAATTTCAATGCGATTACCAAAACGACGGGTACGCTGGTTAGGAGCTAATAAATAACCAATCTGTTCATCGCCAATGTAAATTAAAGGATTACCAAAGCCAAAGAGCGATCGCAGTCCGATCTCGACTACCACAAACAATCCCACAACCACCACCAAAATTACGAGCAGCACCACTTTCACCTACCCACACCCTTTTCTACTGAGTTGCTTTTCAACGATAGTAACTGACGCCTTGGGCATTGGAAAGAGGCACAGAGGCGGGGTGTACGAGATAAAAATTTTCTTTTAAGGAAAGATATTCTCTGTTTTTCCCCACTCCCCAGGCATCTGATTAAGCGGATTAATATATATTGGAATGTGTTTAATAAGCTTAAAAACAGCAATTGTATAGCTGTTAACTGTCTATCTAATGGTTTACTAAAACTTTGATATATTTTGGCTATTTTTGTGTGAGAGTATAGCAGTGTTTTATAGTGATATAATTTTTGATTATAATATTACTACAATTACAATTGTCATCATTTTATCAATTAAATAATTTGGCGAAAAATTTTTCGAGGTTAAGGTAGGATGATCAAAATAGTTACACGCAAATATTTAGGCAAACAAAATGTCTATGACATTGGGGTTGAGCATGACCATAATTTTGCAATCAAAAATGGCTTAATAGCTTCCAATTGCTTCAATAAATCCCATTCGACTGCCTATGGTTATGTAACTTACCAAACAGCATATTTAAAAGCTAATTATCCATTGGAATATATGGCGGCACTGTTAACGGCTAATAGTGGCGATACCGATAAAGTACAGAGATACATTACTAACTGTACTAATATGGGTATTTCCATAGATCCACCAGATATTAATCGTTCTGGTGTTGATTTTACGCCAACATTGGGAAAGATTCTGTTTGGATTTTCGGCGGTGCGGAACGTGGGACAGAATGCGATCGCTTGTATTTTGGAAGCGAGAAATGAGACAGGATTTAAATCCCTCGCTGATTTTTGCGATCGCGTGGATTTACGTGCTGTTAACCGCCGGACATTGGAATCGCTGATTTACTGCGGAGCCTTTGATAAAATTGAATCCAACCGTCAACAGTTAATTAACGACTTAGAATTAGTGTATGATTGGGCACAATCTCGCGCTAAAGATAGAGCCAGTGGACAAGGGAATCTCTTAGATTTATTAGGCGACGGATTTTCTTCTGCTACGAATAAAAGAGCAAATAATGCCTTTGAAACTGCTCCCAAATCTAAACCTGTAATGGATTTACCTCCACAGAAAAAGTTGCAGATGGAGAAAGAACTATTAGGCTTTTATGTATCAGATCATCCCTTGAAATCCTTACGGCAAATAGTACCACTTTTGACTCCGATTAACCTTTCGCAACTGGGAGAGCAAAGGGAAGAAACAAGACTTTGTGCAGTTGTCATGTTGAATAACGTGAAAAAAGTGGTTACGAAAAAAGGCGATCAAATGGCAATTTTGCAAATAGAAGACCTGACGACACAATCAGAAGCTGTAGTTTTTCCTAAAACCTATGAACGCATTAGTTCCCTACTCCAAGTTGATACTAGATTGATTATTTGGGGAAAAGTAGATCGACGCGACGAGCAAACTCAATTTATTCTTGAAGATGCAGAACCAGTGGAAACAGTACAAATGGTAATGGTGGAGTTAAATCCCCAGCAAGCAGGTAATATCGAAGAACTACATCGCTTGAAAACAATTTTGCAAGAACAGTCAGGAGACAAAGAAAAGGCAAAAATGCCAGTGATTGGAATTATACAAACTGAAAATTCTCGGAAACTTGTTCGCTTGGGTTGGCAATTTTGCGTGCAAGATTCTAGAATAACCGTTCAAGCTTTGCAAAATGCCAGCTTTCCTGCTCATATAAAATCGCTGACTGGTAGCTGAAGCCAGAAGTGAAAAGTCCACCCATACTGAAAAGCAGCTTAGTTTTCAGTCTTACCAAACTGTCAACAGTAAATTGGCTTAAGTATTTGGGGTTTTAATCGTTTTTTTAGTTACTTATGCGGATGATGATTTCCTTTAGGGAATGGTATCTTTTGATGCTAATACCCTTAAGGCTGCGACCGGGGGAAGGAGTTAGAACTTGATGATCGTAAATGAGCTACATAAATTCGTTTCATACTGTAAAATCATTCAACCCCAAACTCAGGAGGACATTCAAAAATTTTTTGAAGGAGTTATCTTGTTTCCTTATGACAAGGAACTTCTATTGCAAGCTTATTTATTTCTGAATATTAAAGAATTGTTTCCCTCGTGCGCTGAATTACTGTTATTTGAAAAATCTCCCATTTCAGATTATACAGATTTGGGAAAGTGTGATTTTGTCTACTTAACCTTTAAAGGTAGCCTGTTTTTAATTGAAACTAAGTTTATCGATACAGAAGCAACAGGAGCTACAGAAAGAAAAAGAAGAAATAAACACAGAAACAAGGTATTTGAGCAAGTTATTACTTTGAAAGGTCGGTTTAGTGAATATTGGAATATGAGGCTAGATCAATTAGAATGCGGAGTTTTCACAACAGATGCAGAAGTTGCTTGGCGAGGAAATGGTGTGAACGTCACATCTAAATCAATATCTATAGAACATCTGGAAAAATGGCGAAGAAGCTATCACAGTAGTGAAAAATTTTTATCTCATCAAGATGGGTCAAAGCTTGAAAAAAAGGTTAATTTAAAAGGTTGAGCCAAGACCCAAGTATACTTTTTACGATGATTTACTTCTCCTAACCTTGTACAACCAAATTAATGCAAGTTATACGGTCACTCACCGTATAACTATTTAAGCAAACAATAATACTGATGCTGACTCATCTGAGTCATTCTTTGTTATTAAGTACTCCTGAAATCAAAAAGCTCAGGAATTAGTATTTTCGTCAGGCGCTTCAAACTTGTAACCATAGCCCCGCACAGTTTTAATAAACTCTGGTATGCTGGCGTCGACTTCCATCTTCTTGCGAAGCTGACCAATATGCACATCAACCACCCGGCCATCTCCCACATATTCACAACCCCAGATTTTTTGGATTAGCTGTGGGCGACTCCAAGCCTGATTAGGATGACTTGCCAAAAAATGTAAGATATTAAATTCCAAGGCTGTTAAAGCAAGAGGTTTATCGTTAAGTGTTACCTCCCGGCCCTCTGGGTTAATTGCTAGCTGCTTAAAAATTATCCGTTGTGTTGGGGAGGGGTTGATATAACGTATCCGTCTCAAAAGAGCTTCTACTCTAACTTCAATTTCTGCAAGACTAAATGGTTTAGTCATGAAATCATCAGCACCTGCGCTTAAGATTTTAATTTTATCAGCCTCGTCAGTCCTACTAGTTAGTATCAGCACTAAAACATTAGTACGGCTTTGCATTTCTTGGCAGAGGCTATAACCATTAAGATCGGGCAAATTCCAGTCTAGGATCACTAAAGCTGGGTTGAATTGCTCAAACAACGATAAGGCAGTCTTACCATCTGCTGCTGACTCTATTTGATATTTCCGACTTAAAAAACGATATACGAGATTTCGGACACCGAAATCGTCATCAACAATCAGAATTTTGGGAGTAGTAGGAGGAACCATAACCATAATGCTGCCTATTGTAGATTGGGCGATTCGCTCTTGCGTCAGTTTTGCTTTACGTGTTTCTGTTGAGAGTATATTCACGCGCGTCTCTGCTGAGTAGGATCGCTACTGTAGTACTTGTGTACAGTTAATCTTCCTTGAAGTTTATCAAAACTTCAGCCATTGTAATGCTAATAAATTGTATGGTTTTTGTATAATCTTGAATTAGTATTGTATAATACTAAGACTTTATACTTAATACAAGTATAATAAAAGACCATTTTTATAACTAGCAATAGTGTAGAAAAACATCAAATACCAGGGTATTTGCTACAAATTTTTTGTAAAAGCAACGCACTTCCTGCTTAATTAGGTATTCACAAAGGCTCACAAACCAAGCCATAAGCTAATCTAGATTCTAAACTCTACTTATTCAAGTGTAAATTAACTAATAGGTATCTGCTCCTGAAAAGGGTCTACGAAAATTTACCTGGGGTGCATTTACATGTAGCTACCCTTTTAAGCATATACTATACTACAAGTTTCAACCTGAGACTATGACAACCCAAAAGCTGAGAGCATAGCTAGAAGGTATAAGGGCAGCAAAAACAGCTTTAATAGACAAAAGTTAGAGTCAATACGCTTCAGTTAACGGTTATTGGTGTAGATAATTGGTATTTTAAGACGCGATAAATCGCGTTCCTACATAAGGGTTCTGGGCTTATCTAAACTGTACTGAACTTGGAGTCATTATAAATTAGCAACAGCTTTAAGCATTACATGTTAAGCAGGTTCCAAATTTTTTGCAGGTGAGTCAGTTTACCGCTCTTGTTCTGTGTAAATTTGCTAACAGCTAGCATTATCTTGGTAAACGGTTGCTGGCTTCCCTGAAGATGTGGCATTTGATTTGAATACTAAGGCGTTATTGTTAGCGATCGCAGATATTGTAAAGGTGCAGAAACTATGTACTAATGGCTGAATCTTCTAAACTTTATTCACAATATGTTTGAATAATTCAATATCAAAAATAGAAACTTAAAATATATTTAATAGAATTAATATAATAGCCAGGTTTTATTAGTCTAACTTGACTATATTTACAATGCATTAAATGGTAGAAAATATTTTAGTGAGTTATCTATCTCAGGAGAGACTTTAAGTGAATTCAGCCCAGAGAAAGAGCAATTAAATGCATTTAGTCCGTTAAATTGCTATTAATATCGTTAGTAAGGGGACAATAATTATGGTTAACAATTTAGTAGGCGGGATCATTCCCCCACAACCACCAATAGAAGCACAATCTGATGTTCATGTACTGAAGTCTCGTCTAGAATGGGGCGAGCCAGCTTTTACAATACTGGATGTGCGCGATCGCAACACCTTCAACGAAGGTCATATTATGGGAGCTATGCCGATGCCACTAGATGAATTGGTAAAGCGTGCAGTACCTTCTTTGAATAAAAGCCGTGATATTTACGTTTACGGCGCTAACGAAGAAGAAAGCGCCCAAGCTGCACAGCAACTGCGTTCTAATGGATTTGAGCATGTCTCCCAACTCAAAGGTGGTCTTGCAGCATGGAAGGCTATCGGTGGTCCAACAGAAGGCATTATTGAATCAAAAACTCCCCCAGGTGCAGATGACTACAATGTTGTAGATCGGCTAAAAAATCACCAAGAAAACCTACCAAAGGGAGGCCCTAGCGCGACGGAATCCATTAAAAAAGGAGCTAGTGACCTCAAAGATAATATTCAAGAGGGAGCCAGTAATCTGAAGGAAGGCATTCAAGAGGGAGTCAATAATGTCAAAGAAGGCATTAGTGAATCTAAAGCTCCTAGAAACACTGATGATTCCAATATTGGCTCTTAGGCGAAAAATAACTTAGAAAATTAGCAATAGACCTCTTGCATAAATCAATAATGAGAACCATACTCTACCTTTCGCTGATATCAAAGCCTCCTTTCTTTACTTACCGTGAGATGTTAGAGATGGGATGTTAGTGAATTTGCCAAGAGGTCTAATCTAGATTTCTCATGAGCAGAAAATTTACAATTTAGGAGTCAATAGAATATTGTCTTTTGTATACTTGGACTCTAGAGAAAAAAATTAAAAAAACTTAATTGTTTGATTAATGTTCAAACAAATCTTTAAACTGCAACAAATCCAACGAAACTATTGTTGGTAAAAATTCAAAACATTCTTGAGCAATTTGCCAACGTTCTTCTCGTTTAAGCATTTCTGTTAACTTCTGCTGCACACTAAGTAAATAGCGCACATCATTGGCAGCATAACTCAGTTGAGCTTCAGATAAGCTAGCGGCGTTACCCCAATCAGAACTTTGAGAGCTTTTATCCAATTCTACTTGTTCTAACTCTTGCACCACATCTTTAAGTCCGTGGCGATTTGTGTAAGTACGGGCTAACTTACTGGCAATTTTGGTACAAAAAACAGGCTGAACCTGAATCCCGATATTGGCTCGCAAAGTGGCAAGGTCAAAGCGAGCAAAGTGAAACACTTTTACGACATTTGCCGCTTCCAAGAGTTTTTTTAAGTTTGGGGCATCAGCTTGCCCTTTGGCTATGCGGATTGCAGTCACTTTCCCGAATTGGTTGCACAGCTGGACAAGACACAAGCGATCGCGTTGTGGCAATAATCCCATCGTTTCTGTATCAACTGCGATCGCTGTAGATTCTAAATACTGTTCAAGGGCTGCGTCACTGAGATCGCGATCGCTCACCTGAAAATCTTGTAATGTCATGAATCGCTCAAAAATAATTGTAGTGTCTCACAGATAAAGCTCTTGTCAGACACTACATTATTATTGTGCAAAACAATCAGAAATTAAATCTACCTAGTGCGAAAGAAAAGCTGTGTAAGGTAGACTTCGCCTTGATTATTAGTAGCAACGCCAATTCCAGTCAGGTTGTAATTTCCTTTAAGGTTCTTTAAATGTCCGGGACTTTTGATCCAGCCAGTAACAGCTTCGTCTACAGGGCTACTATATCCTCGATTGAAAGCAACATTTTCCGCCGCACTGTTGTAGCGAATAGGGATAGCTTTGACTCGCCGTTCAAATCCCTGATGGCTAAATGGGGTTTTACCTTTAGCCATATTCTGACTATGAATTCTTGCCTGTCGAGTGATATTTGCATTTAGGGTCAACTTTGGCAGTCCTTTAGAAGCCCGATATCGATTAATTTCGTCAAAAACGGATTTTTCTAGCTCCGTAGTTTTAAAAGTAGGAGTCGATACTGCAACCTGACTGGAAAAAAGCGACAACAGCTTATTACGGGTGGATGTATTCGTAGAAGTATGATTTGGTATCGGAACAGTCGTTAATCCACTAGCAAGGACAAGCGCACTTAAAGCGATGCCAAAAGCAGTTTGTCGGAACATGGAGAATTGCGTAATATGTAGAGATATAAGACTTATACTCTACCCTATTGTTCCGACGATATATACCAGGATACTATTAAGGATTGATGAATTTTGGCAATCTGGCTGCATCCTTGTATAGGAAGTACAAAAAATCATTTCCAATTGTCAATACCTCAATAGATCAGCTTCATGAAATCATGATTATTTTGGCTGGCTGAAAATTTAAGATTTTCATGAATTACTAAAATAGGACTTACGCAAAAGTACACGCTGTAGGGGCAATACCCTGCGGGAAGCCGCTTTGCGTCTACATGAATTGCCCCTACGTGAAAATAAGGGTTTCGGCTATTGTTTGCGTAAGTTCTGTAAAAAAAATAATGTAGTATTCAATAGACAAATGTTATTGAAACTACATTATTCAATATAGGAATCCGGTTTGATTACTGAATTTACTTGCGTGGGCAGGAAACAGGGAATAGGGAACAGGAAACAAGAGATAGATTCGTACTGAAGTCTTGTTCAAAAATCAAATAGGAATCCTATATTAGCCTGAAGTCTGGGGAATTTGAGAAAAAACCTAAATTTCACCAAATCTATCAGCGAAAGAAAATTTGTGTGAAGTAGATTTCGCCCCTACTGTTGCTAACGACACCAATCCCCGTTTTATTGTAATTACCTTTGATAGCGGCTAGATGCCCTGGACTTTTGAGCCAGCCTTCAAAAGCTACCTTTGCAGGATCATCATATCCCTGGTTGTAAGCGACATTTTCACCAGCCAAACTGTAAGGAATACCGACTGCTTTAACACGTTGTGGAAATCCCGTATGTCCAAAGGGAACTTTACCATTAGCCATGTCCTGACTGTGAATCTTGGCTTGATTATCGATGGCAGAATTACTAGCCAGCTTTCCTAGCCCTTGGGAAACTCTGTAGTTATTAATTTTGTTGAAAATCGATTGTTTGAGAGCAGCCGTGTTATTACCAGATTGTGCAACTTCAACAGTATTATTTGATGCTTTTGTAGGCTCTGGCGTACATGTTTGATTTGTTACAGACTTGGCTATCGACCCACTACTGAGAATAATAGTGCCTAAAGCAACGCCGTAGATTGTTGTTTTAATCATGTGATGAAACTAACTGAAACTCTAGCTCCAGAAAGTTTAACCAAGCTAGTATCAATCTGACAACTTGATTATAAGTCTATATACCTTTGTTTATAGCCTTTTATGTTCAAAAACTACCATTAAACTTTAAAATTCATGAGATTACGAAAAAATAATGCAGTTTATAAAAAAAATTCCTCTATCATTAGGATGATTATTTCTATATAAACCACTTTTCGCGCTTCATTTTGTAATACACGAACATTTCCAACATCTAGCTAATGGTGGTTAGATAACAATCAAAAATCCCTAGTTTTTATCCGTATTAATACTGTTAAGTGATAACTAGTATGAATTATTATTGAATATCCAAATATAATGTATTCAGTGCTAATACTGGTGCAATTAGGTAATATTGAATATGAATGGCATAAATTTATCCATGAAAACCTCTTGCGTGGAATTTGTAACTCGTAATTCCACGCAAGAGTTTCATATCATGTTCGGTGAAAGACTCATTATTAAGACCGCAGTTCTTGCAGGGGAAAGAGGATTTTCTGCTTTTTTTGCACAGATGCAGGAATTATCACTAATTAGGCGGATACGATATCATTCATTTAGCATGAGTAAGTAGGTTGGCACAATTAAAGACAACTGGCGAGGTCTATCCTTTGTCATTGCTCATTTGTAAGGGTTTTAACCATGTTTACATTGCTTAACATAGTTTAGTTTAGTTTATTCTCGCCCACTTACCTAGTTTACTTCCGCCATGTTGTACTAGCTTTGGTTGAGAGTTTCTAACTCTTCCTGTACCACTCGCAACACCCGTGCAATATATTCCGCACGCCACTGTTCCCGTTCCTTAGTTACTTTGGCATCGGGTTCGTAAGCTTCAATCTCAGTAATCGATAAAATACCTTTCATCTCCAGCAACCGTTCAATGGTGTCTAGCCGCTCATGCAGCACAGAAACTTCGCCAGTCAGAGCCATGACGATCGCTAACAATTTATCAATTTGCGGATTATCTAAGTAAACAGGCCGTTTACCCTTGGCTATTTTTGTCATCCTAATACCCATTATCCAAAAATCAGACCACACATACAAAAGAAGGAAACCCAGAGAAAATCTGACTTCCTCAATTACGTAGCTTGCTTCTCACGCCTTGGCGAGTATTACGAATTACGAATTATTACTTAGTTGCTGCAACTACAAACCAAGTTCCTTGGCTGCCTGAGTTAGCATTTTTAAACAGGCTATTAGTTACGTTTGCTTTCCATGCCCCATTAGGGACAAACTTCTCGAATGTCTTATCTGCTGCGAAACCAGCCTCAATAGCTAGTGACACCAAATCCAGATCGCGTACAGCACTCCAGAAGGGTTCGTTGTTGTTAGCAGTTTCCCAGTCATAAACAAACTGCGTATAAATATCCATGTGATGATACAGGGGCGCTTCCACATGGAGCATCATGCCGCCAGGAGCCAGTAGACGATAAGATTCTTGCATAACTTTACGGACGGCTGGCGGGGGAATTTCATGCAGTAAAATGTGAGAAACTACTAAGTCAAATGATTCATCTGGGAAGTTAGTTTGCTCGGCATTTTGCTGAGAGAAGTGTACCCGTTTGCCCAAAGTTTCGGCTCTTGCATGAGCATAACGCAGCATGGGTGCGCCTACATCTATAGCATGGACTTCTGCCTCTGGAAAACCATCCACATAGGGTAATGTGCTATTGCCGATAGAACATCCCATATCGAGAATTTTTCTGGGTCGAAAGTCGGGATACTCTGGTAGGAGATAGTTTTGAACTATAGATAACCCCATATCATCGTTCAGCGGCCCCAACCAACCCAAACCATAAACGTAAGCCCCGCGATCGTAAGTTGCACCGGCAGCTACATCATCAGCGGTGAATTCACTGTGATATCCTCCAGGCATACAGTGAATGTCAACAGCTTTTTGATAAGTAGGTATTTGAAAATTTGGGTCGAGGGTTAAAGTACCCAGTTCACCATTCTTACTTTTGGCACGCTCAATCAACTCTGGCAGTTGTCTATCAACACTGGAATTTACAGCATCCCATAAAATTTCTTGGTTGATCCGCTTGAGGGCACCCATCCACCGATAGTAGGGTTCATGCTGCATTACTTCCCGAATTTCATAACGATTCTGGGGAGGACGCTGATGCTCTTGTTCAAACTTCGGCTTGGCTAGTTTTTCATAAATTACTTTATTACCAGGAGAGATATTCCTGAAAATATGCATTCTCAAACTTTGCACAAAATTTTGGCGTGCCAACTCGTCATGAGTCGGTTGCGGTAACATAGCATGTTGGAATTGTTGAGCCATTATTGCTTTTTCCCCAAAATTTTATGTATATTTAGGCATTATTTAAGAACTTGGCTACTGTTTGTACATCCTTATCGCCACGTCCAGAGCAGTTGATTACAATCCGGGGACTGCCAGTTAGTTGGGGACATAGGGTTTCTAGGTAGGCGATCGCATGGGCTGTTTCTAATGCCGGGATAATCCCTTCCAATTTCGACAATCGCTGAAATGCCGCTAAAGCTTCTGCATCAGTCACACTATAGTATTCAGCGCGACCAATATCTTTCAAATAACTGTGTTCTGGCCCCACACCGGGATAATCTAAACCTGCACTAATGGAGTGTGCCTCAATGATTTGCCCATCCTCATCTTGTAGCAGGTAGCTCATTGCTCCGTGCAATACACCAACTCGTCCTTTTGTCAAGGTTGCAGCGTGTTTTTCAGTATTGACACCTTCTCCTGCTGCTTCAACCCCAATGAACCGTATAGAAGACTCATTCATAAACTCATAGAATAGTCCCATAGCATTGGAACCACCACCCACGCAAGCCAAGAGAATATCAGGCAAGACACCCCACTTTTCTATTGCTTGGGCGCGAGTTTCTTGACCGATTACTGCATGGAAATCACGTACCATCATCGGGTAAGGATGGGGCCCTGCTACCGAACCCAGGATGTAGTGAGTTGTTTCCACATTTGTTACCCAATCCCGGATTGCTTCAGAAGTGGCATCCTTTAGAGTTCCAGTTCCCGCTTCCACTGGACGCACTTCTGCCCCCATCAACCGCATTCTGAACACATTTAAAGATTGGCGTTCCATGTCATGAACGCCCATGTAAATTATGCATTCCAGCCCAAAACGAGCGCAAACTGTGGCTGTGGCAACTCCGTGTTGTCCAGCACCCGTTTCGGCAATAATCCGTTGCTTACCCATGCGCTTTGCCAACAATACTTGACCAAGGGCATTATTGATTTTGTGAGCGCCAGTATGATTTAAATCCTCGCGCTTTAAATAAATTTGCGGCCCTGTGCGATCGGGTCGGGCATAATGAGCAGTCAGGCGTTCAGCGAAATACAATGGTGTGGCACGTCCTACATAGTCCCGTAACAACTGCTGTAGTTCTGCTTGAAAACCAGGGTCATTGCGGTATTGCTGATAAGCTGTTTCTAGCTCAGTAAGAGCAGGCATCAGCGTTTCAGGTACATACTTACCGCCAAAGCGTCCAAAGCGACCTAGCGTATCAGGAACCTGAGCAGTTGAATTTGGAGATAGGGGAGTGGTAGTCACAAGCTGATTTTTATGAGGGGAATGACTTAATTATTATAGAAAGTCTAGGGCATATCTAGCTTATATCTGGGGACTGGAAACTAAATTCTTCATCGATACTCAATGCCCCATGCCCCATGCCCAATTAATTTGAATCTCTAGCAATGGATTTGTGATGTTAGCCTAGAAATTGATATTCCAGCAGAATGGTTGCGTAGAAGTTTCCACTGCCTTTGAAATTTTTCTTAATAAATATTTTATGTCTTCTTCCAATTCTAAATCTTCTGACAAAAGCTTTGTCTACCGTGAATTTGGTAACGACAACTCCGCCGCCACAGAAAGACCAGTTCCAGAACTGCCCCCACAACAACAAAATCTTAAAGTACAAGCTTCCCGCAAAGGACGCAAAGGCAAAACTGTCACAGTGATTAGCGGTTTTCAAGCCAAACCAGAAACCTTGGCAGACTTGGTGAAGCAGTTAAAAACCCAGTGCGGCACAGGTGGGACAGTTAAAGATAACGAAATTGAAATTCAGGGCGAACACAAGCAGAAAATTGTCGAGATTTTGACCAAGTTAGGTTACAAAGCTAAAATTAGCGGTGGCTAATCTTGAGTGCGGTTTACCGCATCTTAACCGTGATCTAAATTAAGAGAGAAAATGTTATCTTTGAAAGGTACAAATATGCTTGAGCAGTGCTAAATAACTTTGCCAACAAGCTATTTTTTGTGAGATAAATAGGAGGCTTAAATGGATTTAGTTCGGATTTTGTGTGCCATTTTCGTGCCGCCTTTGGGAGTTTTTCTGCAAGTAGGTTTTGGCATGGACTTTTGGATTAATATAGTTTTGACACTTTTTGGCTACATTCCTGGGATTATTCACGCAGTATGGATAATTGCCAAGAAATAATTCTTTGCGGGCGTAGGTTAGAGGCTCTGTATCCATTGATAAATTGAGTCAGAGCCTCAATGATTGCATTTCCATGCAGAGCATAGAAACGAGGAAATTTGACTAAATAAAAATTTATAAGAATCCTAAGCATGTTGGTTTATAACTTTGACTTAGGCATTATAATACTTAACTGAAAAATAACTATTTATTTTACTAACAATCAAAGTTGTAAAGCCCGATTTTCCAAGTCTCTAATGCAGGCTTTTGTGTGTTGATAAATACTGATTTAGCTCTCATTTTTTAACATGGCATAGAGTCTAAATTCCAAAAGCAAGGGGCAGATGTGCAATTGCCATTGCACAGTTGAGACGTTCAAATCTTTAATCAATCCAGTGCGTATATCTAGTACCCAGCCATGAACCATAGGTGCTTTTCGCTCATAGAGTACCTGACGCATGACGGAAGTTTGGTAAAGATTTTTCACTTGCGCCACAACATTGATTTCCGCCAAACGATTCAGACGTTCTTCTCTTGTTGGCAAGGCATCAATTTCTTCTTGTTTGTGTAAATACAATTCCCGAATCGGATTTACCCAGTTATCAAGAATTCCGATGGTTCTGCCTTCTAAAGCCGCTTTAATTCCTCCGCAATCGTAGTGACCACAAACGATAATGTGTTCCACTTTTAGATGTAAAACTGCGTATTCTAAAACGGCTAAAAAGTTAATATCTGTTAGAGAAACTTGATTGGCAATATTACGATGTACAAATAACTCTCCTGGTTCTGTACGAGTAAACCTTGTTAATGCTAGACGGCTATCAGAACACCCGATGTATAGAAAAGGTGGTGTTTGTCCGTTAGATAATTCTTGAAAGTAAGTTGGATCTACAGCTAGTTTTTCGGCAACCCAAGCCTGATTATTTCTGAAGAGTTCATCAATGCTGTTATATTTCATCTTTCGTCAAATTCGAGAGAGAATCTCATCAATATTTTAGCTGATCTACAGTTTTCTATAAATCAATATGAACTTTTTCCGAGCTAAAATTTTTATAAAGATGATAATTTTTTCTACAGCATTAATAAAATGAATGTATAAATTATAAACAAGGAAGTTAAAATTTATAGAAAAAACAACTATGTATAAATTTAAAAGGTAACTAAATAAAGTAAAATTTTTATCAAAAATAATCTAAGCGTTGATACTGACTACCGATTTAAAATCCTCATCTAGCATTCCTATATATTGTTATAAAGCAGAGAAAGTTTTGTAACCAGAATCATTTTAAATCACATCCCAAGCTGTGCATTTGAGTCAAGAAAGTGCGACGGCAATTTTGAATACTCGCCTCTTCAATATACAGAGATTTCTGGCAGTGGTAAGCTAAATGCCAAATTTGAGGTTGAGATATTAAATTATCAGCTTTAATCGGGGGCAACAACTTTGTTATCCTGATGATGGTTGATTGACCAACGGTGATCAACAGTCATAGAAGAAAACTCGCAAATTTCTTCTAGCCGTTTTTGCTGTACGGCAGCTTTACGCAAAGTAATAATTAGTTGATTTACCTGATGCCGTAAATCTGGGTTATCATTTACAGCTAACATGGTTTGTCTTTCTAAAAGTTGAAGTATAAGTTCGTAATGAATAGGAGAAGGTAAAGGAATTTGCTCCATGAAGTTAAGTTTTGATTTCATATTTAAGATTTTGTACTAGTCAGATTTTGTCTCTTGTGAATAAATTGTTACATAATAAATAACTAGTTGCTTATGGCTTTGAATTGATTAGCAATGAAGATTTAGCAAAGATATGATAATACTTGATGGCAATATGCTGCGTGTCTACGCATAGTATGCCCAATTGCCTAACTATTGTATGTAGTTATTTGCCCTGCGCTAAGGGGCGTAGGGAAAGTATTTATTTCAGAAATTTCTCGGTAATAGATGGCCGATCGCAGCGCCGGGATCTGGTTGTTTTACCAAAGATTCTCCAATGAGTACAGCGGATGCACCTGCTGTCAGCACCAAACTCAAATCATCTGGGTTGTGTAGTCCTGACTCGCTGACAACAAGGATGTTTTTCTCTTGCAATTGGCTACCCCTTGCAGCTAAAAGTTGACAAGTAGTTTGCAAGTCAACAGAGAAATCTTCCAAATTGCGATTATTGATTCCGACTAAGGAGACGCCATCTAAGGCTAACACACGGTCAAGTTCTGCCAAACTATGAACTTCAACCAAGGTTGCCATTTTTAGGTTGTTAGCAATTTTAAGGAAGTATTTCAAATCTTGATCGCTCAAAATAGCCGCAATCAACAAAATAGCATCTGCACCCTGAACCCGCGCCAAGTATATCTGGTAAGCATAAACGACAAATTCTTTGCACAGTAGGGGCAAATCTACGGCAGCCCGAACCTTGGCTAAGTTTTCAAAACTACCTTGAAAGAACTTGACATCTGTCAGCACAGAAAGACAACTAGCGCCACCTTGCTGATAAGACAGGGCGATCGCTACTGGGTCAAAATCTTCTCGTAAAACACCTTTGCTTGGTGAAGCTTTTTTAACTTCGGCAATCAATGCTGGCTTAGTCTTACCTTGACGCAAAGCGGCGACAAAATCACGGGTTGGCGGCGCAGTCAGTACCCGCTTCCGTAATTCTTGCAAAGGAACTTTTTCCCGCATTTGGTCATATTCTACTTCTTTCTGCCAGACAATTTCTTCCAAGATGTGGTTTGGCGCGGCATCAGGCACGACAGCCTGATAACGCAATATCGATACATCAATAGCTGGGTTAGGTGAGCGGCGACGGATTTGCATAATTGGGGAATGGGGAATGGGGAATGGGGAATGGGGAATGGGGAATGGGAATGGGGAATTTTCTACTCCCTACTCCCTACTCCCTACTCCCTAATCCCTAAATGGCGATCGCTCGTTTATAAGCTTCGTCCAGCACTTCCGAAAGTGTCGGGTGCGCGTGAACTAGATGTGCGAGACTTTGGACAGATTGACGGTTTGCGATCGCAGCTGAGGCTTCATGAATTAAGTCTGAGGCGTGTAGTCCAAAAATATGAACACCCAAGACTTCTCCGGTATCTTTGCGATATATCACCTTGGCAATACCATCGGCTTCATTTTCTGCCAACGCTTTGGAATTCCCTTTGTAGTAACTCCGACTGGTGGCGATTTCAAAACCTTCGGTTTGCCCTAACTCCTTAGCTGCGGTTTCTGTTAAGCCTACATAGCTAACTTCTGGGTGGGTAAACGCCGCCGCCGGGATGCTGCGATAGTCTACTATTCTTTCCCTCCCAACTATATTTTCTACGGCGATGATGCCTTGAGCAGAAGCCGCATGTGCCAACATCATCTTCCCATTAGCGTCGCCAATTGCCCACAAATGCGGTACTACTTCACCTGCTGATAGTACTGCCATGCGATCGTCAACTGGGATAAAATTCCGCCGATCCAGTTCCACGCCTACAGACTCCAAACCAAGGTTTTTGGTCGCTGGGATGCGTCCTGTAGCCACCAAGCAAGCATCTACTTCGATGACATCTACATCTTCTTTGGTTTTGAAATCTGCTAATTCAATCACCACTGGTGAACCGGGGATGACTTTTTTGGCGTATATCCCCACTTTGGTTTCAATATCGCGGGGAGTAATCAGTACCCGTTCGGCAAGTTTGGCAATGTCTCGGTCAAATCCTGGCATTAACTGATCTAGGGCTTCAATCAAGGTGATTTCACAACCCAAAGCTGAGTAAATATCAGAAAATTCTAAGCCGATGTAACCACTGCCAATAATCGCTACCCAGTCTGGTAGAGACTCTAACTTAACGCCTTGATCGCTGGTAAAGACAGTTTTGCCGTCTACTTCAATCCCTGGAGGCACAAAAGGAATTGAACCAGGGGAAAGGATGATGTCTTTGGCTGTGATGGTTTTTTCACCGCCGTCTCCGGTAACAGAGACTTTTTGCGCCCCAGCAATTTTTCCCCAACCGTTGATAATATCAACTTTTAGACGTTTGAGGCTGTTGGTTAAGTCGCCTTGAATTTTCGAGACGAGATTATTAGCATGATTAGCGATCGCTTGGCGATCAAATTCCACGCTACCAATTTGAATTCCCAGTGACTTCAGGTGGTGGGCATTGCGTAACTCCCGCACACGTCCAGATGCTGCCAGCAACGCCTTAGAAGGAATACAGCCCCGATTAACACAGGTTCCTCCCATATCAGCAGCTTCAATAATCGCTGTTTTCAGACCGCAACTTACGGCGTGTAAGGCTGCGCCATGCCCGCCTACACCAGCGCCGATAATTACTAAATCGTAATCAAATCCTTGACTCACGTTAGTTTCCCCGTGTGCTTCGCCTATTTATTCTCAACTTGACCGACAATCAGCGCAATCCCTTTAACAGTCATCAGTTATCAGTTGTTAGTTTCGTCGCTGGGTTTAAGCCCCCAGCTACCAGTTATCAGCAATCGCTATTAACTGGATTGATTTAAATCCTCTACCATCCGCCTGATAACTATTTACTGATTTAACGTTCGGGTTTTGCTAACTCAAATTATGATTCACTCACTTCTGGCGGAAAGATGGATGTTTTCAGTAATTATAGTCAAATCTAGATACTTATTTTTTTTAGACTCCAAAGGGAGTGGAGAGGCAGGGGGAGCAGGGGGAGCAGGGGAAGCAGGGGAGGAAGGGGGAAAGGGGACAAGGGGGACAAGGGAGAATTATTAAACAAGTTTCTTCCTTGTCTCCCCCCTCTTCCTTGTCTTCCTTGTCTTTTCCCAATGCCCAAT
>NZ_JAYGHD010000036.1:0-31848 GCF_034932245.1 Nostoc sp. UHCC 0251 | reverse complement strand
TCGCAATTCGCAATTAATGCCCCAGGATTTATCCGGGGGCTTGAACCAAGCAAAGCTTAAAATTTATCTATCCATAAATGAATTTAGTTGCTCTGTACCATCAAGGAATAATTGGTCAAAAATTTACCAAGCCCATACTTCTCTACGAGAGGCTGCGCCTTAAGCGTAGCTATGCCGCAGGCTTTACGGCTACGCTCAGTAACCATAAATAAATTTATTTGCTCTGTACCTTTTTATTTATGGTCATTCACTAATGACAAATGACTAATGACTAATGACAACTAAGAACTTGAGACAAAGCGATCGCGCCCCCCGGCCTTTGCTTGGTAGAGTGCTTTATCTGCCTGGACAATCAAATCTGAAGGTGAGGATTCCCAAGTGGGCACAACAGTAGCTACGCCCATACTGAGGGTGACATACTGACTCACCGCAGACCCGTCATGAGCAATTTGCAAGCCTTTGATTCCCGCTTGTATCGCTGCGGCAACATGAACTGCGCCAGATGCAGGGGTATATGGCATAATCACAGCAAATTCTTCGCCACCATAACGCGCTACTAAATCCTGATGTTTTTGTGCCTTAAGGCTTAATAAAGCACCCACTTTTTGTAAACAGACATCCCCAGCAGGATGACCATATCTATCGTTATAAAATTTAAAATAGTCGATATCACACAAAATCATTGACAAAGGAAATTCCTCTTGTGCCAGATTAATCCACTGAGTATTGAGATAATCGTCAAAACGGCGACGATTGGCTAACTCAGTTAAGCCATCCACATTGGCAAGGTGCTGCAAAGCTTGGTTTGCTGCCTCTAACTGTTTGTATACTTGCACTTGCTGTAGCAGTCGGCGCAACCGCTGGCGCAATACAGGCCAGTGAATTGGTTTAGTGACATAATCAGTCGCCCCTGCGTCAAAAGCACGGTCTACGGATTCTTCATCATCCAAGCATGTGATCATTAATATGGGAGTGCGCTCCCATATCTTAGAGATCACAGTATTATTAAGTGTTGAGTCAGTATCAAAGGTTGCAAGGGCTGAGATTAAATTATTCCTGGCAATCTGGAGCAAGTGCTTACAGCAGGTAAAGCCATCCATTACAGGCATTACAGCATCTAGCAGAACTATATCTGGTTTGATAGTTTCGTAAGCATCTAAACATTGCTTACCATCATTAACCTCAACCACCCGATAACCTTCTTGTTCCATAGCTTTACGCAACAATACTCGGATAGTTTTGTCATCATCAGCCACTAGAATCAGTGGAGGTTGCTTAGAAACAGAAAATGGGCTTATGCCTGACATGAGTTGCCTTCCACTTGCGGGACTATCCTGAAAGGGGCTGTGCAACTCAATCGCATGGGAGCGATCGCTTTTTTAATCAATGCCAGGATTTGCGGCAAAGATGTGTCTGGCTTCCCAATCAACTGTTTTTTTACAATAGACTGCTCAATGTTAGTGAGCCAAGCAAGCGGTAGATAACTAAGTTGCATAGACAATCTATAATTGGAACACGAAGGCAATTCTTACCTTTTTGTTCGGCTATGGTTATGGGAGGAAATGCTACCTTTATATTTCCCCATTATTCAAGTCAAATTGCGATTTTTTTGAAAATTACAAATCCACACCTTAGTTATTTAGCTCTGTAGTTAGTTGAGAAATTTAAAGATACAGGTTAAAACGATTGCTAAAGCTTGCTCCAAAGATCGTTAAGACTAAATAATAATGTCAGTTCACTGAAATTCATTTAGCTATTTGGGAAGTGTAGCGGAGGTTTAGTATAATTACATAAAACTGAAATTAAACTTTGTGTAAAACTTGATTTTTGAGACGATTGGGGTTAATAAATAAAAGAAAATTTTACTGAATTCGATTTAGTATATTTAGTTAAATTAAAAAATATATTTTTTAGAAAATACAGTAATTCTTTATCTAACTTTAAATGAAGCTATACTAAAATAAAATTAATATTTTATTTTAAACAATTAAATCTTAAATTACTTCACAGGCAGTACATAAAACCACCATATTTTTAGCTACACTAATAACCAAAAGTTCTTACAAAAAAAGTCAAAACCTATTTACATTCACTAAATCTTTAAAATGCCAGACTCATTAATGTATCAGCAAGATCACTTTGTTGTTTTAGAAACAAATCAACCAGAACAATTTCTGACACAATCAGAGTTATTAGAAAAGCTCAAAACAACTATCCAACAACTTATAATTCAAGATTTGCCACCTGACTTGCAAAAGTTTGATACTGCGGAAGCTCAAGCGCAATATTTACTTGACACTAGCTGCGAATTAGATATTGCTCCTGGGCAATATTTGCAATGGTATGCAGTTCGTTTAGAAAAGTAACTTTTTGATCACTGGTTAAGAGGTTGTTTGAAAAGTTTTTTGCTGTGACTTTCGGTACTTTTAGATCCCCCCTAACCCCCCTTAAAAAGCGGGTAACTGGAATCAAAGTCCCCCTTTTTAAGGGGGATTTAGGGGGATCTAAAATTTGTAAAGATAACTTTTCTTCTTGACTATTGACTATTGACTACTGACTAATGACTGTTGTGGAGTATTGATCAACGCTAGCTCAATTCTATCTTCAGATGGCTGCGTTATTTTAACCTCTAATCCGGGGCCAAAATAGTTAGTCATTTTTTCCTGCTTTTTTTGCCACACATCAATTGGTATTAGTGGTGAATCAAATTCTAAAATTAGGGCATAGCTGCCATTGATTTCTGTTTCTCGTAAGCCTGTTACTGTTGGCCGTTCCTGGTCAGAGGGACTCAAACCCAAAAAAGAAAGTGTTGTATCTAGATGAGCATCTTGACCGTAACAATATCGGGTGATGTCTTTGCGAATTTTATTTTGAGTATCAGTTGCTTGCTGTTCCCGCAATATCAAGGCTGACGGTGACGTAGTTTGGCTAAAAGGTACTGGCTTGAGTTCATTAGCTTTTAGCGCCAACCCTCCCAACAATAAAGGAATCCCGTAAAAAAATCCGACAAGATTAAGTGTGGCATTATTAGCAGCATAGGCGACGAAGCCCATGATGGTTAATATACCGCCAACAGTTAAACCGAGTGTTCCCAAAGAGATTTTGCGTAGCATGAGCTTAAATTAATATAAATTCTGAATACCTCAGTTTTATTATCATCGGCTATGAGTAACAAATTAGGGAAGAACATCGTCCCCAGTCACTAGTATTCAACCACTCAAAATTGCCGGGTTAAGACTGATACGGTAAGAAGTCAAGAGGTTCTGCCTTGCTTGTATCAGAATTTTGGTAGACACAAGGACACTGAGAGTTTCTCGACCACAAGCTTATTGTAGTGGATTACTTAGGGCGTATAGTGCCCCAGAATGTTTGATTTTGAGTTAACTTTAAACTTAAAGGTAGTTAAAGATAGGAAAAAAATAATGGATTTACAGACTATAAAAGAACGAATTGCCGCAGTTCAAAGCAAACGTGATTACCTGTTAAGCTTACTTGAGCAACCAAATTTGGGAACTTTGAGAGTTGACGTAAATCAGGCTTTGGAAGAACTGGATGAGTTAATTGATGAATTTAGACGCACCATTCCGGTAGAGTAGAAATTATCAAAAATTGCGTCGGTTTAACCGTAAACTTCAGGTTATACCGACGCTCCTCAGTATTATCATGTTCTCAAATCCTCAGAACTGAACTAAGTGTAAGTTAGTGAAGCAACATAGCTGGATCATTTATCCTGCAACAGAACCATCTCCTGCACGCTGACCTAACTGCCTAACTAAGGCAATAAGTTCGCTTGTAGGCACATCTTTTTTGCAAACGTCATCAAAGCTAGACATTGCCTTTGTATTCTGAAGATTTACGTCTTCTACTGAGGAGTAAGCAAGGATCTGGGTGTTCGGAGATATAGCCTTAATCTGACTAGACGCACTCCAGCCATCCATGACTGGCATCTGTAAATCTAAAACAATGACGTCAGGCTGGCAACGTTTAACCATTTCTATAGCTTCTTCACCATTAGTGGCTAAACCTACTACTTGAATATTTTCCTGGCAAGAAAAAACTAATTGTAAGGTTAAACGAGTCAGTTCGTGGTCATCAACTACTAGAACACGCAAGGTAGAAAGCTCACAGGATAACATTAACATTGAGGCGAAGAACGAAATTATTTCAGAACAGCCCCTCTAGTTTATGGGAACAAATGCCAGGACTAACTCTATCCTATGGTTGAATAACTTGCGTGAATCCATGACAAACAACTTAGATAACTTCTCAAAAAAGTCAAGTTTTTTTAAAAAACTAAGTTGAACTAGTTGTCAAGGTAGAAGTTACTTATTTTTTAATCAATCAGGTTTGAGGCTACACCACTTGAGCGTAATGCCATATTCATAAGAATTTTTTGTGAATTAGCTTCTGGAGAATCATCATAGGGACGGCGTTGAATATAAGTACCATCGGCTTGTAATTCCCAAGCTTGACGATTATCTGCGAGCATAATTCCCATAATTTCTTGCAAATCTTTGGCAACATCAGGGTCTTTGACTGGGGTAATTACTTCCACTCGGCGATCTAAATTGCGGCGCATCCAGTCGGCACTGCCGATATAGATTTCTTCCTGTGTATTGTTATGAAAATAATAAATCCGGGAGTGTTCTAAAAAGCGACCGACAATGCTGATTATGCGAATGTTTTCACTAATGTCTTTGAGTCCTGGGCGCAAACAGCAAACGCCTCTGATAATTAAGTCGATTTGCACTCCGGCGCGGGAAGCTTCATATAAGGTGGCGATAATTTGCGGATCGACTAGGGAATTCATTTTGGCAACTATGCGTCCAGAAAATCCATTTTGAACATTTTCAATTTCGCGGTGAATTAGCGCCAAAAAGCGATCGCGCATATTCACAGGCGCAACCAGTAATTCTCGATAAGACTTTTGCAGGGAGTAGCCTGTTAAGAAATTAAATAAATCTGTGATGTCAGCACCCAATTCCTCACGGCAACTAAACAATCCCAAGTCTGTATACAGCCGTGCCGTTTTTTGGTTATAGTTACCTGTGCCTATATGCACGTACCGACGTATCCGATCTTTTTCCCGCCGTACCACTAAAACGGTTTTACTGTGGGTTTTCAGCCCGACTAGACCATAGACTACATGAACTCCTACTCTTTCTAGTCGTCTTGCCCAGTAAATATTATTCTCTTCATCAAATCGCGCCTTTAATTCCACCAGTACGGATATCTGCTTGCCATTTTCGGCGGCGGCAATTAAAGCGTTGACAATGGGCGAGTCACCAGAAGTCCGGTAAAGGGTCATCTTGATGGCTAACACATTGGGATCGTAGGCAGCATGGGTAATAAAGCGCACCACTGTAGCCGAAAAGGATTGATAGGGATGGTGTACTAGCAAATCCTTTTCTTGAATCACAGCAAAAAAGTCTTTTCCTTCGTCCGTCTCCAATGCATCTGGATCTAAACTCGGTTCCCTCAATCTTTGCAGGCGTGATGGTACAACAGATTGGCGTGGTGGATCTTTAAGTTCTGGCAATGGCAAGGACATAAAAGACATCAAATCCCGCAATCCCAAAAGACCGTCTACTTCGTAAAGGTCACTTTCTGTTAATTCCAAATCATGCAATAATCGCGATCGCACTATTTCAGGAGTCTGGGATTGAATTTCCAACCGGACTGGACTCCCACCCAAGCGGCGTTTTCGCAATTCCTGTTCAATCGCTAACAATAAGTCATCTGCCTCATCTTCTTCTAAGACCAAATCGGCATCACGGGTAATGCGGAACGGGTGATATTCTTGAATGTTCATCCCTGGAAATAAAGATTCCAAGTTATGAGCGATCGCTTGTTCTAAGGGTACTCCAGTCCAGTGAGCAGGTTTTTCGCTGTTCTGATCTCCCAACTCAGGCGGTATGGGTAAAAATCGTGGTAAAACACTGGGGACTTTTACTCTGGCAAAGAGTTCTTCTTCGGTGTTTGGGTTTTTGACCACAACAGCCAGATTCAGACTGAGATTAGAAATAAAAGGAAATGGATGACTAGGATCAACAGCCAGGGGAGTCAAAACTGGAAAGACTTGTTCATAAAAATAACTGTTGAGATGAGTCCGCTGTTTTTGATTCAAATCTATGTAATCCAGGATATGGATACCATGATTTACAAGTATTGGACGAAGTACTTCCTCAAAATGTTGATGCTCTTTCTTTACAATAGGAGTGAGGGTAGACCTAATATCGTCTAACTGTTGTTGTGGTGTTCGACCATCGGAAGTTAACAGGCTCACTTTCGCCTCTACTTGTTGCTTTAAACCAGCAACACGTACCATGAAAAACTCATCCAAATTGGAGTTGAAGATTCCCAAAAACTTGAGACGTTCTAGAAGAGGTGTGCGATCGTCACAGGCTTCATGTAATACCCTGGCATTAAATTCTAGCCAGCTTAACTCTCGGTTAAGATAATATTGTGGGTCGCTGAGATTGATGGGGGTAGAGCTTTTTTTAGATTTTGCCATAATGACCTAAAGGCAGGCAGATATAGACCATTTAACTGGAGAATATAAATATAGTAAGTTAAATAGTGCATAGAGGTGAAGCGCCTTGGTGTCAAACTTTGTTTCTTCGCCTAAACAAAAAAATTCAGGGATTAGCAGAAGGTAATTATCTTGTATTTTCTTCACTGCTATGTAAATTGGGAATTGTAAATTTTGATCGTAAATAACGTCTTTGCTAATTGTTACGTCTATAACAATCCGATTTGATTTTTGAAAAAATTTAAGTATATGTAGGGTGTATTCTCGCTGAGAGTGGTGCGTTATATGTTTCAAGCTACTCGCCGTCGTCTTGCCGTCTGGTACACTGCAATCACCGCTGTATTACTACTATTATTCGCCAGTGGAGTATATTTATATGTCCGCAGTACATTAATCGAGCGGATTGACGATACCCTCAATCATGTGGTGGAAATTGTAGAGCGATCGCTTGTAGTTGAGCCAATCAATGGTAATGTCGAAAAATTACGCGTTAATGTAGAATCCAGTTTTCGTAATAATGTTGACACTGTAGAAGATGATCACATTGACCTAGAATGGTTTAGCCCGACCGGTGAATTACTTTGGTCAACTCTATTTGAACCCCTAAATATTCCCATTCATGCCAACCTTACTGGTGAAACTGTACGCGTAGTCAAGGCAGACAACGGGACTTGGAGCGACTCAGGGCTATTATTGCGGCAAATTACACAGCGAGTAGAAGTTGGGCGGCAGGTATTGGGATATCTGCGTGTTAGTCATCCCTGGTTTGAAGTCACTAAACCCAGTCGCCAGTTAATTTTTGATTTGGCACTAGGTATTTGGTTAATGGTGCTTTCTGTGGGAGCAAGTGGCTGGTTTCTTTCGGGTAAAGCGATGGAACCTGTACGTGAATCTTATCAACGCCTCAAACAATTTACTGCTGATGCTTCCCATGAACTTAGAAGTCCCATTACTTTGATTCAAACAAATGTGCAAGTTGCCCTTGCTGACTTGGATTTAGCAGAGACAGAGGCAGCTACTTCTTTGCAGTATCGGCAACAGTTAAAGGTAGTGGAAAGGTTAACGCAGCGTTTGGGTAAGTTAGTCAATGACTTACTGTTCTTAGCAAGGCAGGATAGTGGTATTAGCAAAGATGTCTTTTCACCTTGTCCCTTGGACGCTTTGCTGATGGAAGTGGTTGAAGAACAACAATTGTTAGTCCCTGAAAAAAAAATCGCTCTTTCTCTAGACTTAATTGACCCTCCCGCCTCCGAAACTAGTCCAGAATTACTAGAAAATTGGTTTACCCTGGTTGGCAATTGGGATCAGTTGGTGCGACTGTTCACAAATTTAATTGCTAACGCCTTGCATTACACATCAGCAGGTGGACGAGTGAAAATCGAATTGGCGCGGATAGAGGGAATAAATCGTGTTTCTGGACTACGTTACACCAGTGCCCAGTTGCAAATTAAAGTCAGTGATACCGGAGTTGGAATTCCAGCGTCAGCCCTACCACGCTTGTTTGACCGCTTTTATCGGGTAGATCCGGCACGAACCCATACAACTGGGAATACAGCTACAGCAAGCGCTACTGGTTCAGGATTAGGATTAGCGATCGCTCAAGCTATTGTGGAACATCACCAGGGTCATATTCAAGTTGAAAGCACCCAAGGCTTTGGCACTACGTTCACTGTCACTTTACCAATAACTCTTGAGTCTTAATTCATAAATTCAACAATTGTTTCTTGTGACAGATGCACGAAAGGAAATTTATTTGTTAAATTGCTTGCATAGCAACAGTCGCAATGTTTAGCAATCGAATTGCTTGCTAATAGTTTCATATTTGGATTATTCATACTTGCTTTCTTATTTAATTGATTAAGTTTGTCAAACTTTAGAATGAGATATAGGACTAGTACCGCAAGGCGGAAGTCAAAAGTCAAAAGTCAAAAAGCTTATAGGACAGACTTTTTGCCGATTTGGAATGGGTGGTTTATTTACGCCGTGTTGTACTAGTATTTGATTTATGAAAAAAATGTAGGATGTGTTACGGCTTCCGTAACGCACCAAAATCTTCGGATGGTGCGTTAGCCTACGGCATAACACACCCTACCGAAATATTTTCAGAAATCAAATATGATTCCTATATTATGTTTGACTATCTCTTATTAATGAACCTATAGTTAGAGATAAAAAATCGGCTGAGTTGTTAACTTTTATATGTATTCGGTACAAATTAGCCGCTAATTAAATTTGCTGTTTGAGAAACTTTTCTTTTAAAGAAAGAGAAATTGAATTGTATCAGGAGTTAAGAATGAATATGAAGTTTAAAAATTTTCGCAAGTCTGCTGAGTTATTTGGTGCTATGTGTGGTGGATTATTGATCACTCTGCCAGCAATTCCTCAAGCAGTAGCACAACAATCAGTAACACAACAATCTACTCCCAAGATTAACCCCTGCCCTAGAATTTTCTACGAAGAACCACATAACAGTCGGGTTGTCGTACCGCAAGGATGTCCTGCGAATGCGCTAACTCAAAGACTAGCTGCTCAAGGGCTTCTTCCCGCTAACCCATCACAAGAGCAAACAAGATTGGGCGTAGGCGGTGAAACACCTCAGGGAACCCCTTCTTCAACAGTTAATCCCAATCCTAGTATTGGTAATCAGCCCCAAAATACTGTGCAGCCTGACGGTTCTACGCAACCTTCGACATCATCAGAACCAGGTGTCAGCCCAGCAACCGTAGTCCCTGGTGAGCAAAACATAACACCCGGAAGCCGAAATACTTCAACAACTCCAATACCCTTACCCAGTCAGCAACAAGCCCCCAACGCTACGATCGCACTGGCAAATGGTAGAGTTAATATCAGGTTGGTAAATGACACTGCGACTAATGTAACCTACCAAGTAATTGGCGATACAGCACCGCGATCGCTATCGGGTAAGTCTGATGTAACACTGCAAAGTTTAAGCGCACCAGTAACTGTGACATTCCAACGTGAAGATGGCGGACAGTTGACGGTGACTCCACAAATTTCTTCAGAGGCAGGAAGTTTAGAAGTTAGATTTAACGAAGCCACCGATGTAGCACAAGGTAGAAGTACTATGAGAATTGAACAAAACGGTTCACTCTTCTTGAATTAATCAGATAGTGGAAAAAATATAGCAATCCTAAATGAGATTGTGAAATTAGTCGTGGAGGCGGGTAAGAGGCAATAGGCAATAGGCAATAGGCAAGAGGCAGGGAATAGGCAATAGGCAATAGGCAAGAGGCAAGAGGGAAAGTAGGGGCAGTTTATGAATTGCTCCTACTTTCGTTGAAGCATTTTAGTTAGTTGATCTAGCAATTGCACTTCTTGTTTGCTGTCTTCCAATGTTCGCGCCAGTATAATCGCCCTTTCGTAAAAATTGCGGGCAGTTAAATAATTACCTTGTTGCTTGTATAACTGAGCGTAAGACTCAAAAGATTTTAATTCTTCTCGCAAATTTTGCAATTCTTTAGCGAGTTTTAAACGTTGCTCTAGTAAATCAAAAGCCCGTTCATAGCGTCCTACAGCAGTGTGAGCTGTAACTAAACCGTCAATTGCCCGTAATTCATTAGTGCGATCGCGGTTGGTTTTAGCTGTCCGCATTGCTGCCCCATAAGTGGCAATGGTATCCTGATAATTTCCAGATGCTAGGTAGGCATCACCTAAATTATTGAGGGTATTTGCTTCACCGATGGCATCGCCAGTCTGACGGCGGAAAATTAAAGCATTTTCATACAATTTAATCGCCTTGTTATAATCTCCCAACCTGGCAGTTACCAAACCCAAATTACTCAAAGATAGTCCTTCACCTTCAATATTTTTGACATTGTGAGCAATTGAGAGTGTATCTTCAAGCGTTTTGCCAGCAGTAGCGAATTCTCCTTGTTGCAACAAAAATGTAGCGATATTATTCAGGACAAAAATCTGAGCTTGAAAGTCTTTAGTATCACGAGCGATCGCTAATCCTCGCCGTAAAGAATCTTCTGCTTCTTTTAAACTACCTAGCTGAAAATAAGCCTTGGCAAGTAAATTATAAGTCAGACCTTGGGCTTTTAGATCGCCAATTGAGTGATATAGTTCCAGTGCCCGCAAGCAAGATGCAATTGTTTTATCGACATTTCCTGAGGCGTATTGTTGTTTACCAATACTCAGAAAGCTATCTGCTTCATCTCTTGATTGTCGCCCAACGTTACTATTTAAAGGGCGGTGGAGTTGTTGCGTAATATCAACCGCACCCGCAGCTATGGGATTCAGCAAAAAAGTAAATACTAAAAAGCTGTGTAAAAGCACCTGGGGACGAGAAATCGCACCTACACAAACTAAGCCTACCTTTTGCGTGGGAAATAGAAGCCGTTGTTTCATAAAAATTACCCCTAAAGTTACGGGTTTAAGTAGAAGGTCTAAGAAAAAGTTTTAAGTTTTTAAATTGAAGACAAACAATATACGCGTTTACACTTAAGTTATGATTGCGCTAAATCCTCCCCAAAGTATATGGCGCGGATATCTGCGGGTAATTTGTCCTCTAGCATACGATAACCTTCCTGGAGAAAATTGGCTACTTCGTTTGGAGCGATCGCTTCTCCTTCAGCTTGCAGATAGGCAGCGATTCTAGTTTCGCTCCAGTGGAAAGTTTGAGCCATTAACACGATTAATCGCAAAACAGGTGGTAGTTGGTCTAATGCTTGTTCTACATAGCACCATAGCGGCGGCGAAGTTGCTTGAAGAGAATAATGAATTGCTTCTGTGGGTGGTAGTTTAATCTCGTTAATACAGAAAGCTGTCATATTAATTAACCAATTCTGCATGGTTAAAGCTTCCTCACCTGATTCCGAGTCAGTTAAATTTAGCCCACCGAGTTCGTAATAAATATGCCGCCAAGTGAGGGCAAACAGATAATCTGCCTGCACAGGCGATCGCGCCGAATGCCGGATTAAGGTATACACTATGGGACTGTAGCGGCAGAAAATCACCGTAAAGTATTTTCCGGCATCTGGATTTTGCTGAAACAGAGTAAGTAGTTCATGGTCACTGTGATGGAACAGCGACTTCACCAGCGGGTGATTAGCTTCCGGGAAATGAGGAATTTGCATAAGCCTTTCGATCGATAGTTGTTAAAATAGTTTTGGGAATTGCACTCCCGTAGTTAATCGCATAATATCTTGGTGTTGCCCAGTTTGTAGCTCAAACTCAGACTACTTCAGTATTGATAAACTAGAAGCAAAGACTTAATTTTAGTCTTTATCGACAATCATAAAATCGGCTCCCTTATAGAATCCTTATTTGTTCATGGTTATAGCAGTTAGTGTGATATCGTTCCTGCTCAGTCCCCTTACCTTAGGCTCCTTTCTGCCTTCCCTGCCCTTAGATAGCCTGTTCTCCACTCAAGGCATTATGGTGATGCTGCTAGCAGCTTACGCTGGCGCAATGTGGATGTTCCTCACCAGTGCCCCAAAAGTACACACTGTAATGGTGTCGGATTTGGAGATTGCCCGACAGTTGTATGAAGGGCTGCTAGATTTGCCAGCAGCTGAGGTGCCATTGCACTACTACTACAATTACGAACAAACTATCGGCGCAACTGGCATTGATCCACTATATATGTCTACTGGGCCGAGCTTGTCTAGTAAAATGATGAATAATGCCAATGATGGGCTGTGGTATCAATTGAAGAAAAACACCCAGCTACATGTCATTACTGGAGCGAGTTTAGGTAGCAAAAATCAACAACGCCACGTTTGTTTTGATCACGACTGCTTGGAAATGATTTTAATGCGAGTCGAAACGCGCGGTTTGAAATTCAAGATTCGTAACCAGAAGCCCCTGAATTTTTTGGTTAAGGACTATGAAGGGCGCGTGATTGAGGTGGCTGAGGTAGCGAATTAGTCATTAGATTTTAGATTATTTTAGGTTGGGTGGGGTGCGTAGTTTGCCGCCGTAGGCATCGCTCTACCCAATATTTTTTATATAGCAGGTGAAGCGTAGCTTGCCGCCGTAGGCATCACTGTACGATTGATTATCCAAAGTCATTATCGGTTTTTGCTAAATAAAAGCTTATGGCCGTGGAAAATATGTACACATCTCATCTGTATGAAACAGACTTCTATGATTGGACTCAAGAGCAGGTTAGCTTACTCAAAACTCAACAGTGGGATCAATTAGATACTGTTAATCTGATTGAAGAAATTGAAACTTTGGGCAGAAGAGAACGGCAAGAATTGAGAAATCGGCTAGGAGTATTGCTAGGGCATTTACTGAAATGGCAATTTCAACCTGAAAAACGTAGTAATAACTGGTTGAGTACAATTCGAGAGCAACGTGTCCAAATTAAGCTGCTTCTGCAAGATAGCCCTAGTTTGAAACCCCATCTAGATGAAGTTTTCCTGACTGTTTATGAATTAGGTTTAGCTTTAGCAATTCGAGAAACTGAGTTAGGTGAGCAAGTTTTTCCAGAAATCTGTCCTTATACTTTAAGCGAAACTCTAAATCCTGAATTTTTACAAAATCTAAATCAGGTTAAGGAGCAGGGTGAGTAATTACAATTACCCAAATAATCTTTTATCACCGTAAACCGTGGCAAATAAAAGCAGCCCAGTACCGAGGATCTGAAAAGGGAAATTCCTGAGTCGAATTTTTTATGTCATAAATTTGACTTAATACTTTACGGTACTTTTTATATTCACAGTCCCACTCTAAATAGGTGGCTGAACCTTTGGAATATTGGTTTCTATTAGTTTTTGCTTCTTTCGATTTGTTGGTAACTTGACTATAAAATTCTTGTATATCCTCTCTACTTAGCAGTGCCTCTTTCTTAAGTTCGCGCAGTTTGATTTGGGCTTGCTGTAAAGCTTTAGGACGGCTGTTACCTTCTTGTCGATGTTGGTAATAAAAGATAGAAAATAATGCTGTTGCTAAGTCATCTATTAACCATAAACTACTAACAACGCTTCTAGCACCAGCACACAAAAATCCTGTGGAGAGAGTAAGAATATCATCAGTTAAGGAAGGAGTACCTAAATTAGTTTCGCAGCAACATAAAAAGACTTCTACAAGTTGAGGTAAACGCCAGTTTGGAGTCATCAATTGCCCCAAGGTAATGCTACCATCAGCTAATTTTAACTGTGATTCTAAAGGATTATCGCGACAATATTTGGCATGGTGGCAGGAATGAAGTACTTGAACTTGTTGTGCTAATTGTCGATAGTTTTTAGTGGTAGCTTGATTGCTGCCAATTAATCTATTCTCTCGTGGAATATTGTATATTTGGGCAAGTTTTTCGCCTTCAAATCTGGCACAGGGAAGATTATCTTCGGCATCTTCCACAGTTCCATATTTTAGAGATATTTCATTAAATATCCCTACAGTATCGCGTTGTTGACAAAATCCTAAAATTTGGCAACTCGGGGTGTAACGAATCAGAAATTTATCTCCTAAATATTCCTGATATTCTCCTGTAGGCAAAGCTGTGAAAGGAATCTGATGCAGTAACCGGTGAGGTACTAAAATTAATTCTTCTATTCCTTGAAGATGTTCGGATATGAGTTCAGATATTTGTAGGCATTCAGCTAGTTCGCGGAGAATACTGTTAATTTGAGTTTGCCATTTTTTGGGTTCATCTCTATAAGGCAATAACCAATTCTGCTCAATCCAGCCTTGTAATATATCTAACCCTTGTCCTATGCAGGTGTGGAGAGTAATTTTGTTTTGCTGCACGACAAAAATATGGGTGTCGCTGTTGGTAGTGTAGAAACTGAGAATAGCTGTATTGGTTTGGTCAATTAGCTTTTGAATTTCTGACAATTTCAGAGGGTTAACTTGAATTTCTCCAGCTAATACAGGATCTTCGCGTCTGATATTTTCCCAAACTTGTTGTTTTTGTCTTTCTAAAAATATGATTTTTTGGTTGCGTTCTTCCCAAATAGCGCGTGTTTCACTACGGTTATTTTCAGATTTATGACTTTGGCGTTCTTGCTCAATTTGTTGTTGCAGTTCTTCGTATTGCTGCAATAATTTTTGGACTTTTGGGGGTATTTCTTCGCCTTGAAATAGGTTGTAGCTTGCCATTAAGTCTACAAGAAGTTTGGAACGCGATCGCTCTGAATATTCAAAGGCTTTTTCTATTTGTCCAGCATTGATGCAGGCTTGCACCATTTTTTCATAAACATCAATAGCTTCTTCTAAAATTTCTTGACGACGTGATTCAGATTTTGCCCAAGAACGACTTATTTCGACTGCTTCGATGGCTAGGCTATATCCTTCGATAGCTTCTAACCAACGCTTTGCGTTTGTAGCAATCTCACCTAGTTGGTTAGAAGCTGTTAAGCACTGTGAAGGAAAAGCTGTAGCTGTGAAGATTTCTAGAGAAAATCGACAACAAGCGATCGCTTTATCAATCTTCCCTAAATGTGTGTAGGCAATGGCGAGATTATTTTGGTTTTTAGCCCAATAGTCGGGAAAACTATCACGGGTAAAAACTTGGAAGGCTGCTTCATAATATTGAATTGCTTTATCCAAATTTTCCGGTTTGTTTCCTATTATCCTTTTACTGTAAACAATACCCAAATTTTTTTGAGCCATTGCCCAATCCATAGGAAACGTCTCTTGACTGTAGATTTGCAAAGCTGATTCAAAGGCTGCGATCGCTCGTTCCTGATTTTTCGCAAAGTAGAGGTATGGCGGCTTTAAATATGCTATTCCTAAATTGTTTTGGGTTATAGCCCATTCTCTAGGAAATGTCTCTTTGGTATAGACCTGCAAAGCATCTGTGTAACTTTCAATAGCTATTTCCAAATTAACAACTTGGTTGCCTCTAATTCTCTCACGGTAGGCATTTGCTAGATTTAGTTTTGTTTGTGCCCAATCATCAGGTAAAGCCTCACGGATACGGACTTGCAAGGCTGCTTCAAAGGAAGCGATCGCCATTTTCAAATTTTCTGCGCGATCGCCATGAATTCGTTCAACAAATACAGCACCTAAAGTGTTAAAACTATTAGCCCATAATGTTGGAAAACTTTCTTTTGTATAAACTTCCAAAGCTGAACTAAGATACATTAAAGCCTTATCCAAATTTTCTGCTTTATCACCTTTAACTCTTTGAAAATAAGCTTCTCCCAAATTGTGTTGTAGCTTTGCCCAGTCTTTAGGAAATAATTCGCGGGTGTGAATTGGTAAAGCAGCCTTTAAAAGACTAATTGCCTGTTCTAAGTTATCAGCTTTTTCTCCATAAATACGGTAAAGATAAGCCAGCGCCAAATTATTTTTGATTGTTGCCCACATTTCAGGCATATCTTCACGTTTGACGAATTTTAATGCTTCATGGCAAGCTGATATTGCTTTTTCTATATTCTCGTGTTTATGTCCATATATCCGGCTACTATAGGCTAAACTAAGATTGCATTGTATTTCTGCCCATAATAATTTTACAAACTTTACTTTTTGATTACTTATAAATTCAGCACAAATTTCCCATTGGTTAATAGAAATTTCTAAGTTTAGTGCTTTATTTCCTAAAGGAAACTTGTAAAGGATCTCACTAAAACCACAAAGTTTTGTTCCTAATAAGATTGCTTTTTTAAAATCCATTTTAGACAGATTCTCCGGTATTTTTGTCTGAAGCCAATTAAGAAATTCATAATTTAACTTGTCTAAATTTGCTTCTATAAACGAATATGCAATCTCATATTTACCAGTACTTATACTTTTATAGCTTATATGTGATGCTTCTTTTAGAAAAAAATAAAATTCAGTATTGCGGTTTTGTTGAACTTGCTTAGATTTGAAATTACCGAATCTTTTTCCCATTTTTATTTACTTAATCTCTAGTTATAGCGGTTCCCGACCTAGTGAGGTACGTTTTTCAAGCTATTAACCTTGGTAAGCAAGATTTGGGTGTACCTCAGTTGCTTGAGAAACGCTATATGCTTACTGCTTACTTAAAATTTCCGCCAGCTTCTCTATAAATTCTTCAGCTAAATCCAACAAGTCAGTTTCATCAATTTCATCACTACTAGTTCCGCGATTACTTTCTGCAACTGCCACACTGCCCGCTAATACATTTTTCACAGCAAAAATCCGGTCTTCTTCTTCAGATAAACTCAAACATTTTTCCAACTCAACAGCAATTTCTTGGAGCGATTTATCTTTTAGCTGCTTTCTTACCCTGACCGCTACTAAGTCATCACTTTGCAGAAAATTAGTCACTAATTCTACAAAAATTTGCTGCCCATCTTCATCTTCTCCCCATGTTTCTAGCCAATCTCCATCAACATCATCACAATATAAATGAGCAGCTTCAAGCCCATACTTCATGATGTCATCCTGCACTTTTTGAGCAGCTTCTACAGCTTGTAAAAAGTTGTCTAATCTCTGTTGACGGTCAGATTGTTTTTCCTGAAGCATAAGGACTCACTTTGTTAAGTAATAAGGTGGTTATACAAATCCAATCAATGACAGTGACCGACAACTATAAATTAAATTTTAAATAACTACCTATACTGAGATTATCGTTGTTATCTAATAATATGTTGACTATCTGATTCACAAAATTAGTTGCACGGGGATTGTAACTTAAGAATAATCCTCTATCTATTGCCCAAAAAATTAGGGTATTTTCCCAATCATCAAACTTTTCTTGAGAAAATTCTTCTGAGACGCTAGTGAGTTGAATACATAGTGGACTCTCTTGCGTACTGCTAACAATTATATCAGTTGCCATAGACAGGTCTGCAATATAGCGTAGTACAGTTGTCCCGCCACAACTTTTAATATTATTAGCAATAGAGCCAATTAATTTGGCATCCTCCTGATTGAACTCCCCCGCCATCAGTTTTCGTCTCCAGATATAAAATTTAGGGTCCTTTTCACTCAACCATTTAGGAAACAAGTAACCATACCAATATTTTAAAGTTGGATTCAGCATTGTTAAAGCTGATTGCTGCTCTTCTTCAGATGGTAATGATTTAAGTCTCAGCCAAACTTCAGTATCTTGGATTATTTGTTGCAAAAACAGGATGACAAATCTTTTAGCAGTCAGTGAACCCGGTTTGACATCTTTCACCCAGCGATTTATCTCTTCTAGCCTTTTCGTTAAAACAGGATCTATGACAGATGCTTCCTCTATGAGTAATCTTAATTGTTTTTTAATTTCTTTGGCTTGCAAATAATGATAAACCTCAAATCTGGAGTAGGTCGTTGAAATTTTAAAATTATTTTATCAGTCTAAATGATAAGTGCAAAACTCTCCATCTTGAGATTAAAGATGTAGCACCAAAGTAGACTGTAGTCTGTGTCATCCTAAATACCTGCCAACTTTTCTAGCAATTCCTCAGCTAAATCCAATAACTCAATTTCATCAACTTCATCACTAGTTCCGCGATTACTTTCTCCACACGCCACATTAGCAACCAAAACATTTTTGACAGCAAAAATCCGGTCTTCTCCTTCAGATAAACTCAAACATTTTTCTAACTCAGCCGCAACTTCTTGAATTGTCCTTGAACCCAAACGCTCTCTCACTTTCACCGCTACTGAATCGTCACTTTCCAGCAGTTTTACCAAAGCTGTTCTCAGTCCATCATCCTCGTGCGAAAACTTCTCAACGGCTACACGCACATATTCCCGCACGCTCATGTTTGCCGCTAATGCCTTTTGGAAAACTACATCTGGTACATCTACCAGCAATACACCTTCGTTATCACTGACTTGATATAAGTCATCCCCTTGTTTGACAGCTACCAGCAAATCTGCACCCAAAGCGTGTAAATAGTGCAACACTGATTCCAACTCATGTTCCTTTAATGCTGACTCTAACTTGGACACCGCAGCTTGTTTTACTCCCAGTTTTTGAGCTAGCTGTGCCTGAGTCAATCCTGCTTTATTACGTATTTCCCGCATGGCATCGGTAAGATATAGGCGCAGGTACTCTAACTTTCCCGCCAGAATCACCTCTGGTTCGTCGCTTACCTTTTGCTGTAACCAAGCTTGAAAATTAGGCTTTTTCATGAATTTTCCCTCTGCTGCAATTCACGCAATCTCACTCTTGCAGGTTCTTTGTCTCTATCTTTGATAGCGCCGTCGTATTTCTTCATAAAGGCGTGCAGCACCACAAACCTCTGAGGAGTAACAGCCGTTAAGATAAACCGTGGATTATGTTCGCTCTTAGTCATCCGTAACTCATACAAATGATCTTCCAGTTTCTCAAAGATGCCACTGGTAAGTGATGCGAGCCTTTTGTCGCACAGGTAGCTAAGATTAACTTGCAGACGCTTGGTTTCGGAAGCACTCAGTAATGGCTTTGGTAGATTTTCTGGTTTCTCCTCTTCGGGAATCATCCTGATGAAAAAAGCCAGCAAATCTTTGGGGATTTCCCCATTGACATCTAGATAAAGTTCCCAAGTCCAGGTCACTTCCTACCTCACAGTATAGTATTCCTTATAAGGAATGTCAATTGTATTATTCGTTTAAAGGAATATCATATAGAATCAGTGAGTGCAACTTAGGTAATAAAAATGGTGCGTTAGGCAAAGCCATAACGCACCCCACTGTTTATATGCTTAAGTAGGTCAACTCAACTGTTCAAACTTAAATTTCCCTTTAATGAACTTGTTAAAGTATTGACCTTTAGACGGTGCATTGTCTAAGTCATCCTTAACACTGGAAGGTACTTTGAAATACTCGTAAACACTTCCACTATCAAATTCAATAGTCAGTGTTTGAGTTTTTGGCTCATAGGTAAATTGCTTAATAACGCTGCCTTCAGGCTTGAGTAGCGGGAAGGCGATCGCATCCCGAATACTGGCACAATCAGTTAATAACATTACCAACCGATCAATCCCAATCCCTAAACCACCTGTAGGTGGCATACCGTATTCAAGGGCTGTCAAAAAGTCTTCATCTACACCTTGGGCTTCTAAGTCGCCGGCAGCTTTCCTTTCAGCTTGGGCTTCTAGGCGTTCTCTTTGATCGATGGGATCGGTAAGTTCTGAGAAGCTGTTGCCAGTTTCTCGCCCTACGATAAATAACTCAAATCTTTCCACCAAACCAGGTTGAGAACGGTGGGGTTTTGCTAGGGGCGAAATTTCTACTGGGTAATCAATTACAAAAGTAGGTTGAATTAAATTAGCTTCTACTTTTTCTTCAAAAGCTAAATTTAGTAACTTACCAATTGATTTCGCTTCATCTACACCAGGAATAGCTGCATTTTTACTTGCTGTTTTTGCTTCTTCCAATGTTTGGAAAGAATTGAAATCTAAGCCAGTAAATTCTTTAACTAAATCGTGCATTGTCACTCGCCGCCAAGGTGGTGTTAAATCTATAGGTTCCCCTTGGTAGGTGATTTGCAGCGTACCGAGTACGTCTTGGGCGACAGTGGTAATAATCCCTTCTGTCAGCGCCATCATGTCGTTGTAGTCGGCGTAGGCTTGGTAAAGTTCAATCGTGGTAAATTCGGGATTGTGTCGAGTCGAAATTCCCTCATTACGGAAAACTCGCCCCAATTCAAACACCTTTTCAAAACCACCCACAATCAACCGCTTGAGATGAAGTTCTGTGGCAATTCGCAGATACAACTCCATTTCTAAGGTGTTGTGGTAAGTGATAAATGGACGCGCATCTGCACCCCCAGTCTCACTTTGCAAAACTGGCGTTTCAATTTCCAGAAAATCTCGTTCTTCTAAATAGCGACGAATACCAGCAGTAATTTGGGCGCGACGGCGGAAAGTTTGCCGGACTTCCGGGTTAACAATCAAGTCAACGTAGCGCTGACGGTAGCGCTTGGCAACATCCGTTAATCCATGCCACTTGTCGGGTAGCGGCAACAGGGATTTAGTCAGGATAGTATATTGTTTAACGTAGACAGATAACTCGCCCTTTTCAGTCCGTTTAATAGTACCTTTAACTCCCAGGATGTCGCCTGCATCTGTGAGTTGTTTTAAATGATTGAAAGCATCAGCATCAATATCTGCCATGCTTTCTTGGATGCGATTTTTATCCAAATAAAGCTGAATTGTGCCAGTTTCATCTTGCAAAGTAAAGAAAGCCAGTTTACCAAAAACGCGACGCGCCATAATGCGTCCAGCGATCGCAACTTCTAAATCAACTTCTTCACCACTGGCTAAATCGGCAAACTTTTCTTGCAACTGCGCTGCATGATGGGTAGATTCCCAACGATAGGCGTAGGGATTAGTCCCTAGCTGCTTGAGTTGTTCTACTTTTTCCAGCCTGGCGGCTCGGATATCTTCTTCCGACATGGTAACGAACTAAATAGGGCAAGATTAATTATAGATGCTGCAAAAGTTGAGAGTAAGAGATATTTGCACTTTGCAGATGATAATATCGCCAAACTAAATACAATGACACAAACTAGAGTGCGCTTGTGGAATGTAGATGAATATCACCGGATGCTTGAGACGGGTATTATCACAGCCGATGAACGAGTAGAACTCATTGATGGGCAAGTTATCCCCATGAGTGCCAAAAATCCTCCACACGCAGCAACAACGCTGTGTGCATCTGATTATCTCAAGCGGCTGCTAGCAGAAGTTGCCTTAGTTCGGGTGCAAGATCCGATTCAATTAAGCCAATACTCGGAACCTGAACCAGATATTGCCGTTGTCCGCATTGATGCGCGAAAGTACATTGATCATCATCCTGCACCCAATGAAATCTTTTTACTCATTGAGGTAGCAGATACAACGCTAGACACCGATCGCAAGCAGAAAGCACCTTTATATGCTAAGGCAGGAATTGCTGATTACTGGATTTTGGATGTGAATCAGTGTCAGGTTTTTGTTTTTTGCGAACCACTTTTGCAAGGCTACAATCAACAATTGATTTTGCAGGAGGATGCAACGTTATCCTTGATTGCATTTCCAGAAATTGAAGTTCAAATTAGTCAACTGTTTCCATAAGTTAGGTAAAAGAAATTGAGTATGGAATTTTTTATCGACCAATTCTTAATAAATGAGAATAAAATTTATAGTTCAAAAAACTAAGTTAAATAAAGTAACATAGCATTTCCCAAATTAGTTGCTGCCATGTAGTAAGCTGTTATTTCGTTGTAGTATTCAGTTAACCACTCTACTGTTTCTGGTTCTGACCAATCTATAATACCTACTCGCTCTTGTTTAACTTCTTCTCGTTTATACCTTTTTATAAAGCCATTTTCTGAGAGTTCTGATAAAGCTTCTGCTACTTGCTTCACTTCATCAGGTATTAAATATCTACATTTACCATATCCCTCTTTATTTCCTATTTTTGTGCCACCCAGTACGGCATTTACTAAGGGTAAATTATCAATATCTAACGTAGGGCTAATATACTGTTTTGTATACTGTCTATTCCCTAATATTTTATGATAAATTTTAAACAAACTCGAATTTTTTATGGAAGTTTTGGGCAAGTTAAGTAGGTGGGTGGGAAAATTTATAACTATGTCATTGCGAACGGAGCAAAGCGAAGTGAAGCAATCGCAAGGGTTTTGAGTTTTTTACATTTCGTTACATAGTTAGGTTTATTTGAGCCAACCTACTTATTTGAAGAATTTTTACTTACTAAAAAAGACAATTTATCTGTATGAGTGTATCCAGTAAGAAAAAAATGCAGTTCGTGCCACGATTTACCTAAAGATAATTCTGAAATTTGCCACTCCCTCAAAAATTCTGCTTTTGTGTTTTCTGTTTGCTGATTATCTGCCCACTTAAATTCTTTAAATTTATCCTCTGACTGTTGCTGGATATTAAGCCTTGAATTACCTGATATATAAATAGCTTCTTCCCAAAAATCAGACTCAGCCAAATACTTAGCACTAAAAAATATATCCAAGAGAGATGAATTTATTTTAAATTTATCTAAGATTACAGGTGATATTTGCTTAAGTTCACCTACAATACCCATATATATCTCCTTTTTTTATTCTAAAGGGGGAATTAGTAATGAGATATCTACAATAAAAAATTGCGATCGCTTGATCGCATTTTATCCAAAAGACTGTCATAGAAAATATGATTGATATCTTCTATGACAACGATTAAATAATCCAATGTACAAGTACAACCTTTATTTATAGTCTATTGTTAGTGAATGCCTAGATGAAATTGCTTTCACTTTCAAGTTAGTAAATTGCACGATCGCCTTTACAAAATCTTGCTGTTCTGGTTGCAAATGCAGTTTTTCTAGGGCTTGATTCATATTATTACCAGCCCGGAGATTGTGATTAAGTTGGGCGCGTTGCGATGTGTTTAAGACTGCCTCAATTTCCTTGTTTCTTCGCTGACGCACAGCCTGGAGTTCTTGGCGTTGTAAGGGAGTCAGGTTAATCTCCGACGAGGTGGAGTAGCTAGCAGTTTTGGTAGTTTGGGCGGAAATAACACCAGAAGTAGTATGGAGTTGAACGGGTGCAGCTAAGGCAATTCCCGGCATGGAAAGGACAAGAGCTAGAATAGCAGCGAACACAGAAAGCCGTTTTGTCAAGTGAATTGCCATATTCAGAAATGCCGACATCTAATTTAATGCTGAGATATAGTTAAGCAATTTTCAAGCCTTAATTTTGAATCTTGAATTTATCCACCCCCAAGAGGATGGTAGTTCACCTAGAAAATATTATCCGCTTTAAGAGGTTGTTTGAAAAGTGTTGTGCTGTGACTTTAGGCACTTTTAGATCCCCCCTAACCCCCCTTAAAAAGGGGGGAACCGGAGTCAAAGTCCCCCAATTTATCGGGGATTTAGGGGGATCTAAAACTTTTGATACCGCCAATAGCACTTTTCAAACATGATCTAAGGGAATCAAAAAAAACTAGAGTGGGAAAATTAACTAGATTAGCTTTAAGATTGGCTTTGGAGTTAATGGTAACTTTAGACCGCCTGAGCTAATTTTTATCCTCACTGGCACTGCAATTCCAGATTTTGACTTCAGTAGTTTAAGCTCTGACCCTCAACCTACCTCGTCTAAGTTCACGCAACTTATCCAAGACGGCTCTTTCTGTTTTGAACGATCGGTCGGATTTGTCGCTCCGGTGAGTCTGTCAATTTCACACTTTCTGTTGATGTTGGCGATAATTTAAACACAAAGAATTCTTCTGCTTCCTTCACAATTTGTGAACTTCCTATTGCTGAGTCTATTTCTGAACCCGCTTCCACAAGTGGTTTTCTCCCTTTATTAGGCATACGAGACTTAAGTTTAGCTCTCAAACACAAAAAGAAAAGAAACGACGGGTAGTTTTACGCTACCTGTAACCTGAGACAAAATATGGACTCAAACCTTTTGAATATATTAATGCTTAATTGAATAGCTCCTGTAGCGTTTTAAATTTATCAGAATTTGCTTAAGGAGAAATATCTATGTTTAAACTACTTAGATACGTTAACATTTTTCTCATTACTGCCTATTTACTATTTGCTTGTCATGCTTGGGCACCGACTGAATTAAAGCGCCCTCCCTTGAAAGTAGAATTTACATCTTTTGTTGGGGAGTATCCAGGTATCATTGCTCAAGAAAAAGGATTCTTTAAAGCCCAAGGTGTAGATGTAGAACTAATTTATAAACAATATATCCAATTGGAAATAGCAAATTTCAGTGCAGGTAAGTATGATGGTATAATATTAACTTTGGGAAGTTTTATAAACTTGAGTGCCACAAATCCAGATATACAAGCCGTGAGCATCGTAGATGAATCAACAGGAGCAGATGTGGTAGTCGCCCAATCAAAAATTAAAACAGTTGCTGACTTAAAAGGGAAAAAGCTGGGTGCAAATCTAGGCGGTTTTAGCGAAGTTTTTGTGACTGAGATGTTGAAAACTGCAAATTTAACCAGCGATGATGTGAACTTAGTTAAATTAGAAGCTTCAGAAATTCCTCAACGCCTGAAAAATAATGTTATTCAAGCCGGACACACTTGGGAACCCCATCTTTCTGAAGCTATGAAATTAGGGGGAAATATTATATTTACCAGCAAACAAACCCCTGGTTTAATTTTAGATATGATTGTCTTTCGCGGTGATACAATCCGCGATCGCCCCGAAGACATTCGTGCATTTGTGCGAGGATGGCTGCAAGCCTCGGCCTACTGGAAAGCAAATGTTCAGGAAGGAAACGCGATCGTCAGCAAAGCGTTAAAAATTCCTAGCAATACAATCTCTCTGAAGGGAGTAAACCTAATTGAATTAGGTGAAAATCAAAAATTCTTTCAATCTAGCAACCCTAACTCTATCTACAAAACTGCCAAGATATATGCAGACTTTTTTATTCGCTCTGGAAATATAACTCGCATTCCTGAGCTAAAAAGTTTGTTTAATTCTTCCTTCTTGAATCCTGCCTCCTAGTTTAAAGCCATGCAGCACCCTCTGTTAGGCAGCATCCGTACAAAGTTGATCGCCTCATTTATGATTGTTGCTTTGATTCCGTTGCTGTTATTGGCATCTATCAACAAAAAGACAACTGAAAAAGCACTAACTGAAAACGCCCGACAAGCCCTATCTGCGGCGGCTAACGAAACCGCTAATAGAATAGATGCTTTTATTGATGGAAATCTCAATGCCGTGCGCGTAGAGGCGATTTTACCAGGTTTGGCACGCTACCTCAGCCTAACTCCAAACCAGCGAGATGACAGCCCCGAAATGCAATTGGCAACAGAAACATTAACCCGTCTCAGTCGCAAAGATATGCTCAATGTTCTGTCCTATGCTTTGCTCGACTTAAACGGGAAAAATGTATTGGATACATATACACCGAATATTGGCAAAGATGAATCATTTGAAAATTATTTTGAAAAACCAGTTTTAACTGGTTTTTCTTTTGTTTCTAGTATGAAGCTATCACCGACAATTCCTGACCTTGTTACCCTCTTTTTTAGCAGTCCGGTTCGCAATGCCAAGGGCAATATATTAGGTGTATTGCGTGTTTCATACAATGCTACTGTTGTTCAGCAGTTAGTAACTCGACAAACTGAACGGGCTGGGGCTAAATCTTTTGCTATTCTTTTAGATGAACATAATATTTATCTAGCACATAGCACTGCACCAAAACTACTTTTTAAATCAATTATACCTCTGCCTTTGGATATTATAACTCAACTACAAAGAGCATGGCGCTTGCCTAATTCTGCTGTTAAAGAATTGGCAACTAATGAGTTTAAACTGAAGCAAGCATTGGATGATAAAAAACCATATTTAATTGCATCTTTGTCAGGAACAGGTAATCAGGTTAATTTGATTGCGATCGCTCATTTAAAATATAAACCTTGGTCTGTGTTGTTTGCACAGCCCCTTGCTATTGCTCTAGCACCTGTGGAAAAGCAAATTCGTGACGCAATGTTTCTATTTGCATTGATTGCCTCATTAGTGACAATCATCGCTTTTGCTATTGGGCAACTGCTAACAAAACGAATAATTTATCTTACTAATATAGTTTTACAGTTTACCGCAGGGAACTTAGATATCCGCGTCAAAATTAACTCAAAAGACGAAATAGGTCAGCTGGCAAAATCGTTTAACAGCATGGCGCTTCAATTACAAACATCTTTGGAAACTTTGGAACAACGGGTGCAACAGAGAACAGCAGAGTTAATAATTGCCAAAGAAAAAGCAGAAGATGCAAATCAGAAACTAGAAAAACTGGTAAATTTAGATGGTTTGACTCAGGTGGCTAACCGTCGCTGCTTCGATGAACGAATGCAAGCAGAATGGGAACGCCTTACACGAGAACAACAACCCTTGTCACTAATTTTATTCGACGTTGATAAATTCAAACTTTACAACGATTACTATGGTCATCTTAGAGGCGATGATTGTCTAATCAGAATAGCGCAAACAGTGCAACAGATAGTTCATCGCCCTGCCGATCTAGTAGCGCGTTACGGAGGGGAAGAATTTTCGGTACTCCTCCCCAATACTGACTTAGTGGGAGCGATCAAAGTAGCACAAAGAATTCAAAAAGCAATTCACGATCGCGCTATTCCTCATACACAGTCTGATATTAAAAATATTGTCACAGTTAGTTTGGGTATTGCTTGTGTCATGCCCACTTGCGACATCCAGCCAGATACACTCATTGCTTCAGCCGATAAAGCAATGTACAATGCCAAACAAAAAGGGCGCGATCGCTATTGTACTGATTAAATATATAAAACCGTGTGCGACTTTCTCTCAACATATAGATAGTGCATTAGGCAAATCTAACGCACTATCTATATATAACTTCACTCAGCACTCAAAACTACTCAGACCTTTTCATTCTGTCAATTTCCCGTTGTAATTCTTCAATTTGACGGCGCAAAGTTTCTGTTTCATTTGTGGAAGATTCTGCTGCAACATTTACTGAGCCGGAAGCAGGCGATCGCTGATAATTTCCTCGGCGAATTTGCTGATATTCTTCTGATACTGCCCACGCCCGTAAGTAATGTAAGCGTTCCACTGGGAAAGGATGGGTCAACATCGTACCCTGAGCGCCATTGTACATCAAAAATTTATACACCTGATTTAGTCCATCTTCATCCAGTGCCTGATAATTTTCTGACTGCTTGATAAACTCTTGTAAACTACATTCATTGGCATATTTGTTACTACCACCAGAGAGTTTCATCATCGTTGACATCACGGGATTCAAGTCATCCATCACCAGTAGCGCCGCGCGATCTGACGAAAGCTCGGCTTTCCGCCGCCACTCAAAAAAGGCGTAAATCAAGCCTTGTGTGACAATATTACCGATGCCGAAGGTCAATTCTCCCAAGGCAGAAGCAGCACTCATCGCCCACATCGCCATTTGAATTAAAATAGTATGACCACATTTAATATGCCCCAGTTCATGGGCTAGCACCACCCGAATCTCGGCTTCGTCTAGTAAGTCTAGTATCCCTGTATTTATGACTATGTAAGGATTCTCTTGCCCCAGCGCATAGCTATTTGCTTGGGGGTTTTGCGAGACAAACAGTGTCGGTTCTGGGTAAATGTCCAAATCTCGGACGCATTCCCGGAAGATCTGGTAAATAGTGGAATATTGACGCGGCCCGACTTGGATGGTGTTACCTATTAGATAGACTAACTGAGGGCGTTCGTAGATAAATTCCACAAATTTACGAGCGATTAAATCAAATCCTGGTAAATTTCGTAAAGCTTGCTCGGCTTGGCGATCTAGTGGATGCCTGAAGGCTTCGCTGGAAATTCCTGTGTAAGTTGGCATAATTCAGGGTATTGGGTGATTAGTCATTAGTCATTGGTCATTGGTCATTAGTCATTAGCAAAGGACAAAGGGCAACATAATAGAAATGGGGCAATTGGAAGTAAAAGTCACTTTGTATGGAATTAAAAGCGTGTGATTGAGGCAGAAGTTCATTTGTCACTACATAACTTTTTGCGATCGCAGGCAGGGTTCCCTTCCTGGCCCCATCATTTGACGATGGCACGGTTGGTAGCACGCGCCTTGCGCCTGGGACGTAGCGCCCTCATTCAAGTAGGGGCGGTTTGTGGCTATCAAGGGCGATATCGTACTAGTTTCGTAGCATCAGCCCTGATGTGGCATGGCCCTGTAATTATTGTTGCTCAAGAAGCGGTGCAGCAACTTCTGTTGCGGGTGGAAATTCCCCGCCTACAGCAGTGGCTACCAGCCAACAAAGCGATTAGGACAGGTGACGCTTGGCCTGGTGCTGAGTTCCAAGGGCTACTGTTGACCTCCCCAGAAGCCTGGTTAAGAGGACAATTTGCTGGTGGCTCTTGCTTTCCCCAAGGCATCCCCACAATTATTGATGGGGTAGATGATCTAGAAGATTGGGTGCGTCATCAACTTACCCAAGATATTCAACCCGATGATTGGGAGCAACTCATGCTGGCTTGCCCAAATCAAGCTGAGGTAATTCGGGAAGCAAGGATACAACTTACACACCAACTTTTTCAGCATCCTGTCAATCCATATCAGTGCTACCTAATTTCCCAGCCAGAAATAGAAATCTTAAGCCGTCTGTATTTGGCTTTAGATCAAGCCAACCTCCCAGATAATTGGAAAAATTTCTGGCAGCAATTTCAAACCCTTGATGAAAATCTTCCCCCCCCTACCCTCTTCTGGGCAACTATTGCCCATCGACAAGGTTTATTTTCTTTGTACTACGCCCCAATGGAATTAGGGGAAATCCTCTCGCCCATTTGGCAGCGACAACCAGTAGTTTTAATTGGCAGCGCCATAGAACCGGAAACTGAAGCTCCTCTTTTCCGACAGCGCCTTGGTTTGGACGATTTAACTTGTCTGAAGTTCTCTTCGGATCAAGCAGAAGCAATTCAACTGTATGTACCTTATAAGTTGCCCCTACCTAACACGCCAGAATTTCAAGCGGCATTTATTCACAAAGTCCGCACACTTGTTTGTCTAAGTGCTACAGCACCAGGATTGACAGTTGTTTTGGTAGGGGATGTACCACTCAAGTCTCAAGTGGCGACAATTCTGGCTTCAGAATTTGGTTCGCGGGTGCAAGTAGAAAAAACTTGTTTAGATGAAAATGGTATTTTGATTAGCGGTTGGGAATTTTGGCGAGAACATCAACGAGTCTTGCCAGCACCCCATCTGTTAATTATTGCTACTTTGCCTCTACCATCTTTAGAAAATCCCCTGGTAGCTGGTAGGGTAGCTCGTTATAAGCGATCGCATCAAGATTGGTTTCGTTTATATTTGTTGCCAGCTGCCTTGAATGAATTACAAAGAGCGATCGCTCCAGTCCGAGAAAGTCAAGGTATTGTTGCTTTACTTGATAGTCGTGTAGTTAATCGCAGCTACGGCGCTCAAATTCTCGCTGCCTTAAGTCCTCTGGCCCGAGTTAACTATCTTGACCCCAATCTGTTTTCTAACACTAGTGAAGAAAATTCAGCTTAAAGTAATTTGTCAATGCTCAATGCCCAATTTACATTTTGTCAACCAAAGTGCGATCGTCTAAAAGCAAGCACTATTATCACCTTATGAAGGTGATACTATTTATTACCTCTCTGTAGCCATGATTCCTGGCAAAATAAATTAAGAACCTAAGTAAAATTTGAGTTGCTGATTATGGGTGAAGCAAAGCGTCGTGTGCGATTCGTTGTTTAGTGAATCACGGTAACCAGTCCGTACATAACTAAGCCAGTCCGACAGCAGATTACTGTCATTAAAAGGCTGAACTCTCGGTCAGATGCAAGTGCAAGTCTTGCCATTCAGACTCAGAATTGACTCCTTATCTGCCCACACCGAACAAGCTCGGTTCTTGTAGAGTGAAGCTGGGAACAGGGCGCAATCAGACGACCGTTGCGGGTTGACACTGGCGCTAATAGGGAGTTCCTATGATGAAACCGAGCCTAGAAAAGCGACTTATTTGCAGGCAAGGGCGCAACACAAAACCCCTGACCTCACTGGAGTTCATTCCCGCCGTACATACGCTGAGTAACGGCAAGAGTCCAGGGAATCCAGTAGTCGAATTGGCTACATCTAACGGAACAACGCCACATGCTACAACGGGGGGAACCCCCCTTCGGGTTCGGCAGTTCCTCATGGGGGAAACCCCCAAGACCGGACTGCCTCACCGCAACGCAGTGGCTCATCAATCTCTCCGAGGGAACGAATAAAAACTAATTGTGGGTCTTGAGACAGTCGAATCTCAGGTAGACCAGACGAGCGGAGGAATCCCCACAGTTAGGGTAGGACAGTCCGTAATTGGACTGAGGTGTTCAGAAAATACAAACTAGAGAAGAGAAAATGATTAGACACAGTAGACATACTAGTGAATCTTGGAAAGCTTTACCGTGGAAGAAATTCCGCCGAAATCTTTTCCGCCTTCAAAAGCGCGTATTTAAAGCTGTTCAAGTTGGAGACAAGCGGAAAGCGCGGTCACTCCAAAAGCTTATTCTAAAATCAACCTCGGCTCGATTTCTTGCAATTAGACAAGTATCTCAGCTAAATGCTGGTAAAAAGACGGCTGGTATTGATGGAAAGAAATCCCTCTCATTTGAAGAACGCTTCAATCTTGAAGAACTACTGAAAATGAATAGTGGAAATTGGAAGCATCAAGGACTACGGGAAATCCCCATTCCTAAGAAGGACGGGACTACCAGAATGCTTAAGATACCTACCATCGCGGATAGAGCTTGGCAATGCCTCGCAAAATATGCACTCGAACCAGCACACGAAGCCACTTTCCACGCCAGGAGTTATGGGTTCAGAACTGGGCGCTCCGCCCATGATGCACAAAAATACATCTTCTTAAGCCTTAACTCCAAAGCTAACGGAATAAATAAGCGAGTAATTGAACTCGATATTGAAAAGTGCAACGACCTGATTAATCACTCAGCAATAATGGACGAACTCATTGCCCCTAAAGGCTTAAAACTCGGAATATTCCGATGCCTCAAGGCAGGAGTCAACCCAGAATTCCCCGAACAGGGAACACCCCAAGGGGGAGTGGTCAGCCCACTATTAGCAAACATCGCGCTCAACGGGATTGAGAGTATACACAGGTATCATGAGAATCAAGGACAGAGAATCACTGGTAAAACCTCAGCCAGTGATATCACCGAGCCATCAGTCCGATACGCGGATGACATGGTTATTATACTTCGACCCGAAGATGATGTAACAGAGATACTTGAAAGAATCAACGAGTTTCTCCGCAAACGCGGAATGAATATAAGCCAAAAGAAAACCAAAGTTACCGCCGCGACAGATGGGTTTGATTTCCTCGGCTGGCACTTCAAAGTCCAGAAAAACGGAAAGTTTAGATGTAATCCCTCAGTGGATAACTTCAAAGCGTTCCGTAAGAAAGTAAAACACATCGTCAACAACTCGAACTATGGTGCTACCACAAAGGCTGAGAAATTAACGTCCGTAGTTAGAGGCTGGAGAAATTACCATAAGTTCTGCAAGATGAGAGGGTCAAAGTTATCACTTTGGTTCATGAGTTACAGAGCTTACACGGTATTCAACAAGGAAGCAAAACAGACACGCTACTCTAGCAAAAAACTGATAGATAAAGCGTTTCCAAAAGTTTCCTACTCCGAAAACAAACACATCTCTGTCAAAGGAACTAAATCACCTTACGACGGAGATATAGCCTATTGGAGCGAACGTAACAGTAAGCTCTATGACGGAGAAACTTCTATTGCTCTTAAGAAGCAAAACCATAGATGTGCTTCTTGTGGTCTGAAATTCATCGATGAGGAAAAGGTTCACTTGCACCACATCGACGGAAATCACGCCAACTGGAAGAAAAATAATCTTGAAGCAATTCATGAGAGTTGCCACGATTACAAGCACATGAGCAAAAGCGCAAGCTAAGAACATCGGGAGCCGTGTACACGGAAACGGGTACGCA
>NZ_JAYGHD010000035.1:0-32707 GCF_034932245.1 Nostoc sp. UHCC 0251 | reverse complement strand
TGACCTTTGTGAAGGTTGGCAGCTTGCAAAAGAGACTTAACGGGAAAAGTCAGGTCTATTGATGATCACTATATTTGAGGAACAATATGATTCTGAATCAAGGTAGAAATCGGCAATTAAACATTTTGAATCAATTGAAGTTAATCTCTGGAAGTTACAACGTATAAACATTACCTTGCAGAGAGAGTATTATCGGTAAAACAATCTAAAAATAGGAGATTTAACTCGATTTGGAGCAACGTGAAAATTTCTGCTTACTATTTTAGGGCTTACGCACTCTACAAATAAATCATCATATTTATTAAACCCAATCTCACCTAAATCATTTCAAACTCTAATTGATGACTCTTAAGAAAATCATGGGTGAAATGATCCAGCACATTTGTATCAGCTAGTTCCAAATTATAAAAATCCACAGCTTCATGATCAAAATAGGGGCCAGCGTGCCAAGTACCCTCATGTAGCTTGATAAAACAATTCCCCGGAATGCGGAAAGCAGCAATCTCTTCTAATGCTGGTTCATTCACATCATTATTAGGAGGACAAACTGCAATTAACCAATCCTTCCCTGACAAAGAACCCAGACATTGAGTGCATTGCACATGGCGAGTAATTTTGTGAAACTTTTGCCCCCTCTTCTCCAACCGCATAATATAAAATCGTGGAATTCCGTTTTGCAAGTTTAACTGGGCATCTTCCACATCGTAAGCTTTGCCATCAAGACTCGCAAAAATCACCTGCCCATAACGCCGAAAGTTTTCAGAAGTTACCGATTGTGCTTGCAATTGTTGCACTGTCTTTGATGTACTCATATCAAACCTTTGAGATGCTTAGGTTTATTTTCCCCCAAAATGACTGAGTTTTATACAGTCATAATGGTGATTTCCTGAGGTTAAATGCCCTACATTATTGTGAAAAAATAATCTCAGCTTGCTAGATAACTACGTACTTGTTCCTTTTGCCGTCGGAGGAGGCTGAGAGCTTTTTGCTCTATCTGACGCACTCTTTCTCGACTAATACCCATGCGATCGCCAATCTGTGCTAGAGAAAGTTCATATCCATCAGTCAGTCCAAACCGCAAGGTTAATATTTCTCGCTGCTGGGGAGATAATTTTGCCAACAAGTCTTGTAAGTCTTGATGGAGAGATTCTTCAACAGCATAGTCTTCGGGAGAAGGCCCATCATCTTCCAGTATGTCTTGCAATTCTGTATCTTGTTGTTCACCAACTCGCGCCTCTAAAGAGAAGGGTTGACGGGCCAAAAACAAACACTCTCGAACTTGGCTAGGTGTTAAAGATAACGCGGTGGCAATTTCAGCAGTAGTAGGAACGCGACCTAACTGTTGAGATAATTCTCGCTGCACCCGTTTAATTTTGTTCAGTTTCTCAAAGACGTGAATAGGTAAACGAATTGTCCGTCCTTGTTGAGCGATCGCTCGTGTGATTCCTTGACGAATCCACCAGTAAGCGTAGGTAGAAAACTTATAACCAAGAGCGGGATCAAATTTATCCACTCCTCGCTCTAAACCCAAAGTACCTTCTTGAATTAAATCCATAAACTCCAGGTTGCGGTGCTGGTATTTCTTCGCCACTGCTACCACTAACCGGAGATTAGCCTGAATCATTTTCTGTTTGGCTTGATGTCCTTGACTTAGCTGTTGCTCTACCACCTCAATACTTAACTCCACTTGATCTGCCCATTCTTGCAGCGTGGGTTCGTGCTTTAATTTCACAGCTAGTTCTTCTTTAGCAGCTAGTAAATTCATCATCTGCTGCACGTGTTGGGCAAAAATAACCTCTTGTTCACGAGTCAACAAATCTACACGCCCGATTTCTTGCAGATAACTACGCACAATATCATCTGTAGCTCGAGGTTTTTTATCTGCTGCTAAACTTTTTTTCTTCGTTTTTTGAACTTCGGTAGGTGGAGATGTTAAGTTGCTCATGGTTATTTGCTCCTCTGTAACCTCATCAATTTATTGGTATCAAGTCTAGATATTCAGACCCATAGCCATTTCATACTGCTAATCAATTGGCAATACTGATGAATTCTGGTCTATGATACATTACAAGTCAATTCTTGGAGATAATAAACCCAAAATCAACCCACTCCCTAATAATAACATCATCAGTAGTGACAAATCAATTACCCCAAGTATCATCACCATATCTTTGGCTCTATTACACTGTTTTATTCTTGAATATTTGCATAACTTTTAAACATAATCACTATTGATTTAATTCTTGGAGACAATTTATGAATCAATTAAAAATTATCCTGTAAAATCTTTTATTATAAAAGAAAAATTAATAGCAGTAAACCTCTAAATAGTTGTGATTTAAAGATTATTAAAACACAAAAGAGTAAATTATTTTTATTGCTACTATTTTTTTCAAATTTTAAACTTTATTAATCATAAAATACTATTTTTTATCCATAATTTTTTTTATAAATAATCCAATCATATCAAGCCGGATACGTAGAGCGTTAAGCATGAAAGAAAGCACTTTTCCAGCCTCACCTACTTAAAAACAGCTTTTTGCAGTTCAACTGGCGGTACACCAACCGCTACAAAACAAACACAAGTCAAATCCTCTTTTCTTCTACCTCCAGCAAAACAGCATAGCTGCCTTGGTTCTTGAAAGTAGGGTTAAATACCTCTAATTAGGGATTTAGGAAGGCAAAGACGCGGGTATCTGTGACAATTGCCCTTGTGTCATACTGCACGCAGACATCTGCATTGGTTGCGGTATCATTCATGTAATTGCTCTTGGCGACATTTTTTGACTAAAAGTAGTAACAGTGGTCACATTAACACCAAGGATAATACTTGGCAAGACAACAAGATCGACGATCGCAAGTAATTATCCTATTGAAGCAAAAATATTTATGATGCTTAGTGAGAGCAAATTCGTTGGAAACCCTTTGAAGCAAGAATCCCAGGGCTTTCCGTTAGAATGAGCGAACGCAAAAGCGTGTCTCAAGACAAGCGATAGTTTAATAGCCGTGGGAGTATAGGACTCATACTTGATTGCGCGAAAAAACTCCGTGCAGATAAAAAAGCCTTCTTGAATGTTGCCTATTGCCGACGCTCGCAGACTCGCTACCGCTGCGCTATCTTGCCTGCCCACGCAAATAAATTCAAAAATCAAAGCGGATTCCTATATCTCTTGAGCATATACGATCGATTACGCAGCCTACTAGTACAAAGGGCGTGGAAATAAACATACCATTTCAAATGACGCAAAAGCTTAGAATACAATACTTTTGACTTCTGCCTGCGGCTCGACTGAGCTTCGCCGAACGTCCTTGCGGTACTAGTGGGTTCGGCAAACACTCCGGCAAAGCTTTTCTGCCTTGACATAAAGCAGTCAGCACAAATATTTCATCCATGTTTTAGCATTAATAATTAGTTATCTATTGTTATCAAATTTCCTATATCTATCAAAATTTAGTAACTGTCACACGAATACCAGAGTCAAGTTTAGGAACCTTAAAATACTCAATTGGCTCAGTATTTTGAGAACTTTGGGTATTTGTTGGCTTCTGACATTGCTGAAAAAAAGCGTCTGGGTTATTGATGAACTCAAGCGGGCTAATTTTTTGGCATCCTCACTCCTGAACTAGCGAAACTGATTCAGCAGTTCGTTTGGGATTATTGGACTGTCCGATAAAATCACTCCATGTAGTGTTAATCGTGGCTGGCTCCGTCAATAAAACTCCAGCCTGATTGCGATAGGGAAACGGCTCTTTTAGAGTATTGCCTGTTGTGATGGGAACATTTTCTTGGTTAGCATAAGCATTCTGAGGGAGAGCGAATGCACCAATCACAACGACTAAAAGGATGGAAGAGAATTTCATAATTTAATCTCTTTACATGTAGTGTCAGTTTAATAATTACAATTAGCTAGATACAAAAACTAAAAAAGAGCAGCCTAGTTTTAGTACTTCAGGTTAACACAGGTAACAAGAAGTTTAGTGAAATTTCATTAAAAATATAGTGAAGTTTAGTCAGATGTAGACTTTTGTCTAAGAGGAGGCAGTTGATTAATCCATGCTCTAACGATGCCGAAATTTGATACTCGTCTGTTCTCTATTTTCTGCTGCAACTGTGCTAGCTCATGTTCTTTTAACCGTATTAATAACTAGGGTCGGCGTCAAGCTTTGCTGTTGACATAAGGCAGGATACAAAACGATTGTAGACTAGCTTCTGCTTCTTCACATAGTTTGATTTTATTATGCAAACTTACTTACTAGCCGTTTATCTATCGTGCGTGTTACCATACGGTTACACATATAAGACAACGCGCATGTTGTTAGATAAACTCTGGAAGGAGTATTTTGTGTCTATTGCAGAAGACAAACAAGGCGATCGCAACTTTACGGACAAACTTAAAATACGGTATATAAACCCAGCAGTGGGCACTGTGCTGTCATTTCCACAATCCAAAAAAGTCCTTTCACCATTCTGGGCAAATTAAACTGATTGTGAATATCTACAAATTCGATACTCAAATCACACAATTCTATTATTGTCAGTCCCGTATCTTTCCAAGATTGACCATTATTCCAAACAAGAATAAATTCTTGTTGAAAGCTTTTAAGCAGCATCTCTTTTCACTGTCCGTAGTCTACCTCTGAAGTGATTCCCTTGCTTGTAGGCTAGCGCAATTGCTTTATTCCTTACCTTTAAGGAATTAATTTGTCTTGTCTTTTCAGAATCTACAAATAGGCAACAAATATATTAGCATTTGTATAAATCTTTTGTAAAGTTCCCCAATTCAGTGTTTTTACATAATATGATGTTGATTATCAGATGATTAATCAATACTTTCATCATTAGTAACACAAAGCTAAGTTGACCAAAAATGGGAAGCCACTAAATCAGGGAGAAAGTTTTGAGCTATCCTGTTTTTACTATCAGGATAATATCAAGCAATATCAGGTAAGATTTCGACTGATGAAACTATATATATGTCGAGGTAGAATTAGTGCATTTTAGCTGAATGTATTACGGTAGTCGTTAGATAAAGAAGGGTTTCAGATTCAAAAAAATTGACTATTAATAAAATCATTAACGTCTACACCTATCTATCAGGGCATATCCTACCAAACTCTAGTCAATTAATACTAAAACCATGTTTCTTGCAATTAAATAGTTTTTGAAGTGTTTTCTTACTCTAGCTTTCCGAAGTAAATTGATATTTGCATGTTTCAACAAAGGAGATTTAATAGTAGTGAATAGGATCTGGAAAATCAAACATTCATAATTATTTACTATCTACTATTTTGTGCATAAATGGAACTTAAATACTACTAAAAATGTCTATTAATTTACTTCACTCTTGAGCAACCTCAACAAAAAAGCATTAACTCACAATCAACGCAGATATTACTATAGATAGCAAAGTAGACTCCAGTGCTAATGTCGCCAAAATACTGAGAAATATCTCCTGTAAGTAAATAAACTTTTTTCTAAAATTTGTATATATTATGACGATGGAATCTTTACCACAGTTTGAAGAAGTAAATATTCAGAAATACTTCGAAGTAATTCAACGGCGTTGGCTACCTCTAGTCGGAATTTGTGGCATAACTGTTACCCTTGGATGCTTGTATGCATTTTCACTAAAACCTTCATACAGGGCAGAAGGAAGTTTGATGATTAAAACAAATCGCTCTTCCTCACTCACAGGATTATCGGAAGACATAGGACGCTTGGAAGCTTTGAATGTCAACGACAATCCCCTGGAAACTCAGGTAAGAGTTATTGGTTCAAATCCAGTACTTGAGAAGACAATTAATTCCCTCAACCTCAAAGACAGTAAAGGCAAACCGCTCTCGATTCCCACTTTTGCAAAACAACTAAAAATAGAAGGAATCAAAGGCACTGATGTTGTACAACTTTCTTATAAAGGTAGTGATCCTGAACTAGCTGCCAAAATCGTTAATGAAGTTATCGACAATTATATCGACCTAAATATCAAGGCTAATCAGAATGAAGCACTGATAGCCAAAGAGGTTCTTGTAACGGAAGTACCCAAAGCTGAGGAAATTGTCAGAAGAGCCGAATCAAAACTGCGGGTATTTAAAGAACAGAATAAAGTTGTTGTCCTGGGACAAGAAGCAAGCGCAGCAGTTGATACGATTTCCAAGTTAGGAAACCAAATTTCTCAAGCTTTAGCTCAATTAGATGATGTCAAAGGTCGTTTAGGACAATTACGCAGTGAAGCTCGAGTAGATTCACGGCAAGGTGTAATCGACTCTGAATTGAGTGAAGCACCTGGGGTTCAGAAGGTACTTACCGAACTCCAAGAAACAGAAAGCCTACTGGCACTAGAACGGACTCGTTTTTCACCTGAACACCCTACAATTACTACCTTACAAGAAAAAGTCGTAGCTCTTAGGAGCTTACTAAAAGAGCGGATAGGACAAGTCGCTGGTACAGCACAGGTAACAGAGGGCAGTTTACAGGTTGGACAACTGCGGCAAAGCCTAATAGCAGATATCACTCGTGCTCAAGCAGAACGCGTCGGTCTAGAAAGACAAATTGCCACACTTATACGACAGCAAGAAGCTTACATCAAACGAGCAAATAATTTGCCAAGGCTAGAACAGAGTCAACGAGAACTAGAACGGAAACTGCAAGCAGCTCAAACGACTTACGAAACACTCTTAAAGAAACGCCAAGAAATTGATATCGCACAGAACCAAAAGATTCCTAACGCTCGTGTCATTTCTTATGCTTTAACCCCCGAGAAAGCAGAAGGACCTCGCAAAATGCTGTTTATTGTTGGTGGAGGAGGAGTTGGTCTTTTCTTAGGTATTATTGTCGCCTTTGGCTTAGACTTGATAGACCGTTCGGTTAAGACCGTCAAAGAAGCCAAAGAAGTCTTGAAATACAGTGTCTTGGGAGTGATTCCGACACAAGGTAGAAATGGTAAAGATCATCCTTCTATAGCAGGACTCGACAGAGCTATTCCCAAAATCATTGGCAGAGATATTCCTTACTTCCCTGTTGGTAACGCATATCAAATACTACAAGTGAATTTGAAGTTCCTCTGTTCTGATAAACCGTTAAGAAGCATTGTAATCACAAGTTCCGTTGCTAAAGAAGGAAAGTCTGACGTATCTGCAAATTTAGCTGTGACTATGGCCCAGGCAGGGCGGCGGGTCTTGTTGGTGGATGCAGATATGCGTAATCCCATACAGCATCATATCTGGGGGCTAACAAATGCAATAGGACTAAGTAATGTGATTATTGGTCAAGTTTCTTTAGATGCAGCAGTAAAAGAAGTAATGCCTAATCTTGAGGTTCTTACTTCTGGAGCTTTGCCTCCTAATCCAGTAGCAATGCTAGATTCTCAACGTATGGCAACATTAATTAGTAACTTTAACAGAGATTACGATCTTGTGATTTTCGATACACCGCCCTTGTCAGGGATAGCGGATGCTGCTGTTTTAAGTACCCTTACTGACGGGATCTTATTAGTTGTTCGTCCTGGAGTAGTTGACTTGAACAGTGCAAATTCAGCCAAAGAGTTTTTAACTCAATCAGGTCAGAAGGTGTTAGGGATAGTCATCAATGGTGTGAGTACTAAAAATGAACCTAATAATTATTTTTATGACAACAAAAAACGGCAAATTGAACAAGAGTTAGTATCTAGCAGCTTAACAAAATTTTCAAAAGAGCGTTAAATTTTACTAGAGATTGCGAAAGCAACCTTTACTCCAAGCATTTAAACCAAATTTTTTAACTGGAGGACTAAATTAATGGTAATAAGCAAAAACATCAAGCAATTTGTAAAAGCCAACACTCCATTAGCTAAATGGAAAGGCTCTGTTTATACAAATGCAATAATTTTTAAAAATTACGTAAGAAACTATGATATATATCAGCAAATTTTAGCTTCTCAACAAAGTAATGAATTATTAACCAATCTTATTAAAGATAGCAAACCTTTTATGATTAGTCGCTTTGGTAGCACAGAAGCTTATTGCGTAAATCAATATTTAAAAGGCGGATATAAGGGAGCTATATTTGAGTCAATGTCTAATGATTCTGGATTTTTTCCAGTAGATGAAAAGCATCTAGATCGATTTAGCCAACTGTTTCTAGAATCCTCAAAATCTATAGATGTTTTAGGAGTATGGTTTCAGATTGGAGAGCCAGAAATTATCAGAAATTCTTGTCGAAAAGCTTCTTTTGTTGAATTAAATACACTTGAACCTTATTATCATGACGAACCTTGGAGCAAGAATCTTGAAGGAAAAAAAGTTTTAGTCATTCATCCTTTTGCAGAAACGATATTATCACAATATAAAAACCATAGAAAGTTTCTCTTTGAAAATCAAAATATTCTACCTGAATTTGAACTAAGTACCATAAAAGCAGTTCAGTCTCTGGCTGGAACGCAAACTCAGTTTAATACTTGGTTCGATGCCTATGAATGGATGTGTAATAAGATTAAATATCAAGATTTTGATATAGCTATTATAGGATGTGGTGCTTATGGACTTCCATTAGCTGCTTATGTTAAATCTTTGGGTAAACAAGCTGTGCATCTTGGAGGAGCGACTCAAATTCTTTTTGGGATTAAAGGAAACCGTTGGGATAAAATTCCATTTTTTCAATCTATTTATAATGAATACTGGGTGAGATGTAATCCTGAAGATGTTCCTACAAATCCCTCAAAATATCCAGCATATTGGTAATATTAGGGTTTCAAAAATATAGCGGTATGTAGTCTTCTTAGGTACATTTACATGGCTGGAAACAATCTATAAAAGGTTTTGTATGTATCTCACTCAAGCGCACACCGCTATATCTATCTTCCTTTTTTAATATGGATAAGAATAAAATCACAACATCTTGTTTAATTAATAATTACAATTACGCTGAATATCTCTCAGAAGCAATTGATAGTGCTTTAAATCAAACAGTTAAATTTGACGAAATTATTATTGTTGATGACGCATCTACAGATAATTCTGCGGAAGTCATGGCTAAATTTACTCAAGTAGCTAATGTTCAAATTATCTTGAAAGAAAAAAATCAAGGACAATTATCATCCTTTAATGAAGGGTTTTTAGCTGCAAAGGGGGACATTGTATTTTTTTTAGACGCAGATGATATTTATGAACCTCAATATTTAGAAACCGCTCTAAATTTTTATAAGAGACGTAGTGAATGTGATTTTCTATTTTGTGCGTATAAAAAGTTTGGTGCAATAGAAGAAACATTCCAAACTGATAAAGTTGATCTAGATTTAGGTTATTCAGTAATCAGAACTTTATATAGTGGTGAATGGATTGGCTCCATAACTTCAACATTATCAATACGTAGAGAAATAATTAGAAAATTTTTACCTATTCCAAATATAGAAGATTGGCGTGTAAGGGCTGATGACTGTTTGGTATGGGGAGCGTCTTTGGTAGGGGCTAAAAAATTTTATATGTCTAAGCCTTTAGTGATGTATAGAATACATTCAAATAATCAGTATCATAATAAGAAATTTTTAGATATAGATCACAACTATGAATACAAGAGATTCTGGAAACGCAATTCTTTATTTAATTACATTATGCAAAAAAATACTTTTAGTTTACCTTTATTATTAGCTTTCACATCTATCAATGAGTTAAAAACAATACCATGTCCAAAATATGATGATTTTATTTCATATCTAAAAATAATATTTTTATTCGAGCATAATTATTTTTGGAAAGGAAAAGGCATTGTTCTCTTGTTTAGCTATTTTTTGAAAACTTTGATAATTGGTAAGTCAATAAAATAGTTTATAGATAATATTAAAGTTTGAATAATTCCACCTTATTTCTAATTAGATAAAAAGTGCACAGTGAAAATATCACATGATTAATTAATAAAATAATGTTAAGAAGATTCAAACTTACAAACGTACCAAAATTTAAATCTAGTTCTGGGCTGCGTGCGATTATTTCTAATACAGGCTGGTTGTTTGCTGACCGTATTCTCCGTATGGGTGCAAGCTTGGTCGTAGGAGTATGGGTAGCACGCTACTTAGGAGTACAACAGTATGGTATTTTTAACTATGCTTTAGCTTTTGTTAGCTTATTTAGCCCAATTTTCACTCTAGGACTGGACGATATAGTAGTTCGACATATTGTTCGTCAATCATCAGATATAGAGGAAATTTTAGGAACAACTTTTTGGCTAAAATTGCTGGGTGGAATTGCTTCTGTCTTATTGGCAGTTAGCACTATGTTTTTTTTAGGTGAGCATGAAACGCTGAAGATATGGCTAGTTGCAATTTTAGCAATGGCAGGAATTTTTAGGGCGGCTGATACAATTGAACTGTGGTTTCAATCACAGGTGCAGTCAAAATACACTGTGATCGCTAAAAACACAGCATTTCTGCTAAATACTATCATCAAAATCGCACTAATTTTAACAAAAGCGCCATTGTTAGCTTTTGCTTGGGTAACATTAGCAGAATTTGCCATGAGTGCAATTGGTTTGCTGATTGTTTACCAAGCCAAAGGATCTTCGTTATGGTTATGGCGTTGGAGTTTTTCTGTTGCCAAAACTCTTCTGAAAGAAAGTTTACCTTTAATTTTTTCGGGGTTCGCTATTCTGATCTTTATGAAAATAGATCAGGTGATGTTAGGTCAAATGATTGGAAATAGTGAGGTTGGAATTTATTCTGCTGCTGTTAGGGTTTCTGAAATTTGGTATTTTATTCCGGGAGCTATTGTTTCTTCTGTTGCTCCTTCAATTTACGCAGCTAAGGAAAAATCAGAAAGTCTTTATTATCAGCGAATAGGACAATTACTCAGTCTAATGACATGTATATCTTTTGCAATTGCTATTCCAATGACATTCCTATCTGACAAGATAATTATGGTGATGTTTGGAAGTGGATATGCAGAAGCAGGAGCAATACTAGCAGTTCATATTTGGACTTCTTTGTTTGTATTTATGGGTCTTGCAACATCACCTTGGTTTATTGCTGAAGGTTTGAACCATGTTTCTTTAGGTAAAACTTTATTTGGGGCTATATTAAACATTATTCTCAATTTATTACTGATTCCTAAATATGCAGGGCTTGGGGCTGCGATCGCAACAATAATATCTCAAGCCGCTGCCGCTTTTGTGTGCAACGCATTTGATTCAAGAACACAAAAAATATTTAAGATTCAGGTGCGATCGCTTATTCATTTTTACAAATTTTGATTATTTCTAATTAACTTTTATATGATGCAAACACCAGTAACTTTTATTATTTTCAAGCGTCCGCAAACAACAGAGAAAGTTTTTGAAGCTATTCGCCAAGCAAAGCCAACAAAACTTTTTGTAATTGCAGATGGTCCCCGCACTGACCGCGAAGGTGAGGTTGAAAAGTGTGAAGCAACTCGGGCAATTATTGAAAGAGTTGATTGGGACTGCAAAGTTATCAAGAATTATTCTGATATTAACTTAGGTTGTGCCAAACGAGTATCTAGTGGTTTAGATTGGGTATTTCGTAATGTTGAAGAAACAATTATTTTAGAAGATGATTGTATCCCTCACCCAACATTTTTCAGATTTAGTGAAGAACTACTAGAAAAATATAGAAACGATACCAGAGTCGCCACAATATCTGCTCAAAATCTTCAATTTGGGCGAAAACGCACAAATTACAGTTACTATTTTTCTCGCTACAATCACTGCTGGGGTTGGGCAAGTTGGAGACGTGCTTGGCAACATTATGATTTAACGATCAAACTCTGGAAAGAGGTACAAGCTGAAAACCTTTTACATGACATTCTTGTAGACCCAAAAGCAGTAAGCTATTGGCGACGAATATTTCAGTCTGTTTATCAAAATCCCACTGGTATAACCTGGGATTACCAATGGACATTTGCTTGCTGGATACAGGGGAGCTTAAGCATTATTCCTAATGTCAACTTAATCTCTAATGTTGGAGTTGGTGCCGACGCGACTCATTTCACTTCTAATCAAGAATTTTCGTTCATTAATATGTCAATGCAAGCGATGGAATTTCCTTTAAAACATCCACCGTTTATTGTGAGGAATATAGAAGCAGATAACTTTACACAGAAAACAGTTTATAAAGCAACTGCGTTAGATATTTTTAAAGAAGAAGTAAAGAAAAGACTGAATTACTCCACGATAAAAAAATAATGATATATTTAGTAAATTAATAAATGGAATGTCAGTGTTAAAGGTAAAAACAACAGAAAAAATATTAACTGTTCTGCTATTACTAATAGCTGTAGGAGCATTAACAATCCATCCTGCACAAGAAGTTTCTATGACTACCCTTGGAGGTGATAAAGTAGATACTTTTTTCAATATAGTTTCATATTCTATTTTATTTTATTTTATACTTTCATACTGGAAAGGCTTTGTTTATGTAATTACCAAAAGCCCCTTACAATTTTTTTTCTTAGCAATAGTTATATTTTCTATCTTGTGGTCAGAAGACCTAAGTTCTACTCTCAAAGATATCAAAGGCCTAATCCGAATATATTTTATTGCAATTTATTTGGCAATGCGTTATCCCCTAAGGGAACAAATGAGGCTAATAGCTTGGGCACTTGGTGTAGCTGCATTATTATCTATGACATTCTCTGCATTCATCCCAGGTTATATTCACACATCACCTGAATTACGAGATATGTGGAGTGGAATTTATGGTCATAAGAATGAATTAGGTTACATGATGAATTGGAGCGCAGGAGTTTTTTTACATCTTGCCCTTAGTAGCTATCGATATCGCTGGTTGATGTGGGCACTATGCGGGTTATCGATCTGTTTAATCATCCTCACACGTTCAACAACATCTTTGACAATTCTATTGACAATGATATTACTTTTGCCTTTCTACCAATCCTTTAAAAAAACTAATTACAAATTACAAGTTATTATGATTACTTCAGCGTTAATGTTACTGATTATTTTTTCAATATTACTAATCAATAATGTTGAAACTGTAGTTGGTACTTCTGGTAAAGACCTTACCTTAAATGGTCGCTCTGATCTTTGGGAATTAGTGATACCCAAAGTTTTGGACAAACCTTGGCTAGGTTATGGATATTCTGGATTCTGGACTAGTAATGCTGCATCTAATCTAAGAGCTACATATGATTGGGCGAGTAATGCTCATAATGGCTTTTTGCAACTATTGTTAGAATTAGGATTTTTAGGTTTTTTGACTTTTGCAGCAGGATTTATCCGGTTCTTTGTAATGGCGCTGACTCGACTTGTTACAGTGGCAAAAAAACCGGAAGATTATTGGGCAATGCAGATGCTAATTATCATTGTCATAGTGAATTTCTCAGAAGCAAGGTTATTAACTCCCGGTTGGAATTGGTTAATGTATCTTACAACTTCACTATCTCTGACCCTTAGTTTTCAGCGGACAGCAATATATAAATAGGTAAATAGTTTACATACTTGCATAATTCAAAAGAGAGAAATCATGAAAAAGTTAAATTTTGGATGTGGACACAGATTTTCTTCTGAATGGATAAATATAGATTTTAATTCTGAGCATCCTGAAGTAATTGCTCATAACTTACTGCAACCACTTCCATATCCTAAAGATTATTTTGATGTTATTTATAGCAGTCACGTCTTAGAGCATTTCTCTAAGGATACAGGAGAAATGCTAGTGAAAGAATGCTATAGAGTTCTAAAACCTCAAGGTATTTTACGTATAGTTGTTCCTGACTTAGAGCGAACATGCCGTGAATATTTAAGGATTATCGATAGTATTCAAGATGAGGAAGCAAGGAAGCAATATGAATGGGTTATTATTGAGTTAATCGACCAATTGGTGAGAACAGAACATGGTGGTTTGATGAAAACTTATTGGCGACAATTGCTTGAAAGTAATAATGAATCATCGATAAACTATGTACAAACCAGAACAGGTGTAAATATCAAAGAAGAGATAGCAAATAACAATACTAGTTCTGTATTACAAAAGGTATTTACTATCAATCATAATAAAATCAAAAATAAATTTAAATACCTTTATATTGACATGGTAAAGAGGTTGATACCACGCTATGTTCGTAAATCTATGATAGATGAAACATCCCTTGGTGAAAAGCATAAATGGATGTATGACAGCTATAGTATGAAAACGCTATTTGAAAGAGTTGGTTTTTCGGACATTAAATTTCTGGATGCCCATACAAGCGATATTCCAAACTTTAGTGATGAAGTCTTAGATATTAATGCTGATGGAACGGTATATCTACCAGGATCGTTATATTGTGAGGGTAGAAAGCCAAACAAATAATACTTATAATACTGATTCTTTATTACAGAGAGTCAGTATTATCAAAGAGATTTTTCCAGTTAGATAGTAGTAATATGAACGTCTTGCTTCTTAGCACCCAGGATGTGGCTGGTGGTGCGGCTCGTGCTGCATATCGCTTGCACAAAGGCTTACAAAATATTGACTTAAAATCACAAATGCTGGTGCAAGAAAAATCTACTGATGATAAAACAGTAATTGCACCTAAGCTCAGATTATTTCAAGGCATTGCCAAAGCAAAGTTAACATTTGAAACTTTACCTTTAAAGCTTTATTCTCAAAAGCAAAATACTCCATTTTTTATTCAATGGCTGCCAGATAGAGTTATTTCTCAAGTTGCTCATATTAATCCAGACATAATCAATTTGCATTGGATTAGTGCAGCTTTTATGCAAATAGAAACTCTTGCTAAACTAAAGCGTCCTTTGGTTTGGACAATTCATGATATGTGGGCATTTACTGGAGGATGTGGCTATGCTGGAGATTGCGATCGCTACCAGATATCCTGTGGAGCCTGTCCTCAATTAAATAGTAAAAATGATGGGGATTTATCTCATTGGGTATGGCGACGTAAAATCAAAGCTTTGAAAAATTTGAATCTGACAATTGTTTCGCCAGGTTCTTGGTTAGCCGAATGTGCTAAGTCTAGTTCTTTGTTTAAGAATTTGCGAATTGAAGTAATTCCGAATGGGCTGGATACTCAGAAGTATAAACCTGTTCATCAAGGTTTAGCGCGAGAATTACTAAATTTGCCTCTCGATAAACAACTGATTCTATTTGGAGCGCTAGATGCAACCAATGACTCTAGAAAAGGTTTTCATTATCTGCAACCAGCACTACAAGAACTAAGCAAATCTGGTTGGAAAGATAAGTTTGAGGTTGTTATTTTCGGTGCATCTCAACCAGAAAACCCACCTGAATTAGGCTTCAAAACACACTATTTGGGACACTTACACGATGATATATCTTTAGCAACTGTTTACTCAGCAGCTGATGTGATGCTTGTACCCTCTCTTCAAGAATCTTTTGGACAGACAGCTTCTGAATCACTCGCTTGTGGTACTCCAGTTGTAGCGTTTAATTCTACTGGCTTAAAAGATATTGTTAATCATCAGCAGAATGGCTATTTAGCTAAACCTTATGAAGTTGAGGATTTTGCCAAAGGAATTATCTGGGTACTTGAGAATGAACAGAGGCTGCAAAAACTGTCATTCTATGCTCGTGAGAAAGCCGAACAAGAATTCACTCTGGAACTCCAAGCACGTCGTTATTCAGCTTTGTTTCAAGAAATATTGATGGCAGAAAATAAATCTTCATTTAGTAATTAGCTTAGTAAATCAATACTTCATAATATGTCAATACCTATAGCTTTTATAATTTGTACAGAACCTGGTCGCTTAGAAGGCCAATCTTTGATGCTTGCAGAAAGTATTCGTCAGTTCTGCGGCGAATTGAAAAACACACCTATATATAGTTTTCATCCTAGAGTAGGTGAACCAATATCAAAGCCAACGCAACAAGCATTTGAAGCATTGCAGGTGACTCATCAACAAATTCCTATAAATCGAGAATTTCATGAATATTATTTAGCCAATAAACCCCTAGTTTGTGCTTATGCAGAACAAAATATTGATGCAGAAATATTAGTTTTTTTAGATAGTGACAAATGCTTTTTTTCTGAACCAAAAGAATTTTTATTACCAGTGAATTGCAACGTAAGGATACGTCCTGAGTATGGTCAAGGAATTGGTTCTACAGGTTTGCAAGACCCACAAGAATGGTACTGGCAAAAACTATATGAGGTGCTAGGGGTAAAGCGTGAGGCATTTGTTAACACACCAATCGGTAATAAAAGAATTAGAGCCTACTGGAATTCTGGTTTGGTTGTTGTAAGAAGGAGCACAGGTATATTTACAACATGGAAAGAGAACTTTGAAAAAGTAATGCGGCTGGATATTACTCCTCCTCAAGGTATTTATTTTGTTGAACAATCTGTTTTGTCTGTAACTTTATGCGCTTTAGAAGAAACGGTTGAACATCTTCCTCCTAACTATAGTTATCCATTACCTTTACATAACCGTTTATCAAAAGAACTACAAATTAAACATTGGGATGATATGATATCTATCCATTATTTCAACTTATTTTTCTACAACGATTGGAATGCACAAATCAAAAAATTACAAAAACTCAACAACAACTCAGAAAAATACCGATGGTTGTGTCAAGAAGTTGTCAGACTCAATATGCCTCGTGTATCAGTATTACACCGATATATGTTGGTAGTTAGAAGAATGGAACAAAAATTGCAAAATTTTAATTTAGATATTAACCTAAGTGGTTGGATAGAAAAGATGGCTAGGCTGTAAACCTGATCGAGGAAATAGAAAATAAGGTTTTTTTAGTCTATAAATTTATTATTTACATTGAATATTTCCAATAAAAATTAGATGAGGCAAATGATATGAAAAAAGCAAATTTAGCTGTAATTATGACTTGCCATAACAGGCGTCATACAACTCTTGCCTGTCTACGTGCTTTATATGAGCAAACAAATCATTGTGATGTTTATTTAACTGATGATGGTAGCTCTGATGGGACTGCACAAGCTATTAAAGCAGAATATCCAGAGGTACACATTCTTCAAGGTAATGGCAATTTATTCTGGGTGGGAGGGATGCATCTCGCCTTTGCTGAGGCGATAAGAAATCAATATGATTATTATCTGTGGTTGAATGACGACACATTTCTAGAAGCCAATGCTGTTAGTAGATTATTGCAGATTCATAAAAATTTGACTGAACAAGGCTATTCAGACTCAATTGTAGTTGGTTCAACTAAAGATCCAACAACAGGAAGAGCAACCTATGGAGGAGCAGTAAAATCTAAAAAGTGGTATTCTAATAAGTTTGAATTTTTAAAACCAAGTTCGGTTATCCAAAAATGCGATGCTATGTATGGCAACTGTGTGCTAATCCCTAAAGGTGTTGTTGCAAAAGTTGGCAATATTGATACAGCTTTTGTTCACTCTTTAGGAGATTTAGATTATGCCCTCAGAGCGCGTAAATTAGGTTGTCAAATATGGGTAGCTCCTGGATATGTTGGTACTTGTACTAAAAATTCTATCCGTAATAGCTGGGTAGATCCCAATTTAACTATATTAGAACGCTTGAAAAAAGTGTTGCAAATTAAAGGATTTCCATTGAAATCATGGACTGTGTTTTGTAGCAGACACTCTGGCCCATTCTGGATATTTTACTGGTTTTTACCCTATATCAGAGCAATGATTGGTTACAAAAATTTGGCAACTTCTCCTACATTTTCCGAGGATATTAAGCAAAGCAACTCATAAAATTAATGGCTGCAATAAATTTATTTTGTAAGAATTTTTGCATAACTCATTACCATCTGAATAAATTTAAACGGTTTCAAGCATGAATTTATTAAGTTTTATAAAAATCAGCGATCGCTATTATGGGTAAACGCTTACTAATTGTCTCAACACTCGATTCTAGTCAACCATTTGGTGCTTTCACTAGACCTTTTTATCTGGGTCAATATCTGACTGAACATTTTGATGTTTTTCAACTAGGATTAGATTGTTCATCTGTTAAATATGCACCGTTTATTTCAATTGGCTCAAGAAGTTTGAAGTCATATATTCAAACTATAAAAAAGTGCATTGATGAATTTCGTCCAGATATCATTTATGCTCAAGAAACATTACCTGGCTTGGCTGCTTTAATTTCACTAAAGCTTATAAAAGGTAATAAGCCTTCTCTTGTATTAGATTTTCATACATTTTCGGCATACGAATACTGGATGCGCTTGTTTTCAGTTGCCAATCCTTTTAAAGAGTTTGTACAATGTATTAAGACATATATTGCTCAGGGAGTTTTGATATTCTCTGGTAGTCCCATTATTGCCGCAGGTGACTCAATTCCTAAATTAATTTCCCAGTGGTATGGTAAAACTCCACAACAGATTTATAGTATTGGCAATGGTGTGACGGAAGACTTATTAAATACTGAAGTGTTTCTGGATAAAGATCCTTATCAAGCATTTAGACCAGCAAAAATAGTAGTTCTTATTGCTCCAAAAACATTTCAGTTCCCAAGCAACGATATGTCTGTTTTAATGACTATCGAGGTTGCTAAATATCTTGAAAATCATCACCAAAAAATACATTTTGTTGTTATCGGTAGAGATAGTAATGATATTTTAACACCGATACCTTCTAATATTTCTTTTTTAGGGTTTTTACCTAAGAGGGAGGTTTTTGTTAGCCATCTTAAATATGCAGATATTGCTTTGTTGCCATTCTCAAAACAAGCAGTAGCAGGTGGTGCTCGCAATAAAGCATTAGATTACTTCGCTAGTAAAAAGTTAGTTGTATCAACACCAGAAGGCTTGCGAGGTTTAGAAGAATTTCGCCATTTAGAACATCTTTTAGTAACAGGATACTCCACCGAAGAAGTCGCTAACACAGTATTGGATGCAGCTTTAAATATTGATGAATATCAATCTCTTGTAGATAGAGCATATACCTTAATTACAGAAAAATATTCCTGGAATGCAAGAGCGCAAAATATTGCGGAAATCCTCATTAAAGTCAGTCATTCTTAGCTCTATTTATTTACAAATATATTTGACTAAGAATAATTAGTATATTTAAATATACTAAAAACTAGTTTTGACACTCACTTTCAGTGTGAGTTAACCTCTCATACTTACAAAATAAAAATTAAATCATGAAAAATCGATTTTCTTATAAACTTCTTGGCGTTAAAGTAGATGCACTTTCTATTTCAGAATTAAATTTGTTGATTGAAGAATCCATTGAGAAGAATAAAAAATGGATTATTGCTAATCACAACATGCATAGTCTTTATCTCTTCCATAATGATCCAAAAATGCAAGCTTTTTATGCCAAGGCAGAATATACCCATATTGATGGTATGCCTTTATTGTTTATTGGAAAGCTATTAGGTTTTCCTATGAGACTAGAACAAAGAGTAACCTATGCTGACTGGATATGGCCTTTGATGTCGGAAGCCGCTAATAAAGGCTGGCGTGTATTTTATTTAGGTTCAAAGCCAGGAGTCGCTGAAAAAGGAGTAAGTATTTTGTGCCAGAGATTTCCTGGGTTACAGATTGCTTGCGCTCATGGCTATATTGATATGGATAAAAACAGCCAAGAAAATCTTGCTACTCTAGCTGCAATTAATGCTTACAAACCTCATGTATTGATGGTAGGGATGGGTATGCCACGCCAAGAGCGTTGGATTTACGAAAATCTTGAACATATTCATACCAACACTATTTTGACCAGTGGAGCCTGTATTGATTATGTAGCAGGAGCAATACCCACTCCTCCTCGCTGGATGGGAAAGGTGGGCTTGGAATGGTTGTATCGCTTGTTGTCTGAACCTAAAAGACTTTGGAGACGTTACTTACTTGAGCCTTGGTTTGTAGGCACATTATTTTTACGAGAAATTTGGAGTATGCCAAGTCAACAAAAAAAGAATAAAATCGTGCGATTTATCAGTACAAAACTTTAGAAGGTTCTAGTGTAATTAAGCCTCGCCAAGCCTTACCAGTAGATTCTCAATTCATCACGAATTTATGAAATACTCTTTTAAGGCAGGGCTTAATCGTTAATTAGTGAGTACGCCTGATTCAACTTCTGTGCTTGTGAATAGCGAAGAATCTCGCCACATACTTCGCTTGGAATAATACTTAAAAGTACCTATTTACGCCTGGGTGAAGTATAAGTTGCTTGCTGAAAAGCCTGGGCAATAGCATTACGGGCAGATTTAGGTTGCAGGTTCTCATCGAAAGGAAGCGGACGCAGAAATTTCCAAAGATTTGGATTGCCTCTAAAGGTTTTTCTTGGCATCCAGTCGGGATGACGTATCCAGGTATGGCGGTCGGTAAGCCCCCATGTAATTATAGTATCAACTTTAGCCGCAAAGCACAGATCGAGATATCGCTTATAACTATCGGCTACCATTTGGTCTAGCTTTTTAATACTATCGGGCAATGGGGTATCAATAATAATATCTAATTCTGTGATTATTGGTTTAACTTCAAGATCATTAAGCCGTTTTAAGACGGAATTAAATCCTTTCTCGTCAAAACCATAGGCAGTAGAAAACCATAGATGCGATTGGATACCTGCCCCGTCAATTTTAACGCCACTATTCTTCAGATATTCGACCATTTTTAAGAAACGCTCTGATTTCCATGTAGCGCCTTCGATACCGAAATCGTTTAGATAGAATTTCTTGCTGTTATCAACTGAAGCGGCAATTAAAAATAAGTCTCGAATTAATTCTGGTTTTACCCCTTTACGCAAACCGTAGGTAGCATTGTCGGTTTCATTTTCATTATCAGCGATAATTTCATTGGCAATATCCCAAGACTTTAAAACGGGACTATTGCGATAATGCCCCATGACTCCTTTAACATGGCGTTCGATCATCTTAAGTGTAGGGGGGTAAGGGAGCCAGTCTGGTCTTCCCATGTGCCAGAAAAGGGTATGCCCGTGCAAGTCTATATTATGCTTTCGGCAGAAGTTGGCGATCGCATCTGCTGATTCAAAGGTAAATTTTCCTGGCTGTGGTTCAGTGGCGTTCCATTTTAATTCACCATTCGGTGTCACAACCGAACACTCACGAGCAATCAGGTTAGCGTAATCCTTCTCTTTTAGCAAAATGTCACTAGAAATTGCTGCGCCATAACGTTTTCCTTTGGCGGCAGCTAATTGCCGAAGGGGAGAATTTATATTTGTATAATTCGCTACTATATTATTTGTGATGTGGTCTTCTTTTTGCTTATCCTTTTGTAAAAACCCCATAGTCAATAACGCAGAAAGGGTAGTATATCCTGCTCTTGCTAAAAATTTTCTCCGATAAGGCATAAATTGTACTTAATTATAAACACATAGATTATTATATTACATAATGAGTTTTTATACTTTTTGAGGTTTAGTTATGACTCCCAGACTCATCTGTTTGATTGAAATCAATCAACTAAGCTTTTACATATCAGCAATAAAGATGCTATCTTAATATATAACGAGCATTCGATATAAATAACTAAGCTATGCCCAAAATTGTTGATCATGAGCAATACCGTAAAGAACTGCTTGACAAGTGCTTTGATTTATTTGCCCAAAAAGGCTATGGTTCCATCACTATGCGCCAAATTGCTGAAGGATTAGGGGTTTCTACTGGTACGTTGTACCACTATTTTCCTAGCAAACAAGCTCTATTTGAGCAATTGGCCCAAGAGATTTGTGAGCAAGATTTAAGTGCAGCATTAGCTGAACTAGAGGGAGCACAAACGCTACAAAAATCAATGGAAGCATTAGGAAGATACTTAGTCAAAAACGAAGATTACTTCATTAAATGGACTTACATTTGGATTGATTTTTGCCAACATAAAGATTCTAAAGAAATGTTAAAAAATAGCATTTTCAAGCGCAATAATCAGCGTTATCAGGAGACAATTTGTAATTTTTTGGATATTCAAGATTCGGTATTGGCTTCTTTTGTTTTGAGCTTTGTAAACGGTTTAATACTTGAGAAATTATGGGGTGATGAAACAATTGATTTTATTGAGCAATGTACACTTTTAGGCAAAATGCTGACTGTATACTTGCCGCAACATACAGCAGAAATTAAAACCAAAACGACCTCTATATCAGGCTTGAAAAGCTAGATTATGTATATAATGCTTGTTGAAAAATGCTGTATACAATAAACAACTTTATGTAATTGGCAAATAAGGATTAATCAATAATGTATTTAGCTTATTTAATCTAAGTAAAATAATTTTTAGGAGAGTAAAAAAGATGATTCAAAAGTTGTCAGAGAAAGCTTCTAGTAAAGGGTTAGTTGCATTAATAATTGCAGCTACTGCTATTACAGGTGGAATTGTTGTTTATGGGATTTCTCAGTTTGGGTTAGTTGCTCAAACTGAGAAATCTGAGCCAGTTGAAAGCACGCCCAACATTCCAAAAGTGGCTGCATTAGGACGACTAGAACCGGAAGCTGAGGTAATTAGCTTGTTTGCGCCTTTAGCATTGGATGGCGATCGCATTGCCAAAATTCTAGTAAAAGAGGGCGATCGCGTTAAAGCCGGACAAGTGGTAGCAATTTTAGATGCCCGCGATCGCTTGCAAGCTGCTGTAATACAAGCCCAACAACAAGTTAGAGTCGCTCAAGCTAAACTCGCTCAAGTGCAAGCAGGAGCAAAAGCAGGAGAAATTCAGGCCCAGCAGGCAAGCGTTGAACGTCTCCAGGCCCAATCCCAAGGAGACAAAACAGCGCAACAGGAAGCGATATTCCGCATAGAGGCACAGTGGGAAGGCGACAGAATAGCGCAAGAGGCAACCATTAAGAAGCTAGAGGCAGAACTCAAAAATGCCGAAGCTGAATATCAACGTTATCAGCAGCTATATTCTCAAGGAGCAGTTTCTAATTCTCTGTACGATAGCAAAGGTTTGACTGTAGAAACCGCTAAACAACAAGTAGACGAAGCCAAAGCTGTTCTCAACCGAATTAACACCACTGCTAACAAACAACTTGCTGAAGCCAAAGCAGCACTTGCTCGCACTAACGCCACTGGTAGCAAGCAAGTCAGTGAAGCCAAAGCTACGCTGACCAGTATTGCAGAAGTCCGACCTGTAGATGTAGCCGCAGCCAAGACAGAAGTTGAAAATGCGATCGCCACACTCAAACATGCCCAAACCGAGTTGGCGGGTGCTTACATCAAAGCACCGATGGCGGGACAAATCATCAAAATTCATACGCGAGTCGGAGAAAAAATTAGTGATTCTGGCATTGCAGACTTAGCGCAAACAAACCAGATGATGGCAGTCGCAGAAGTTTATCAAACCGACATCGGTAAAGTGAAATTAGGACAACAAGCAGTGATTAGCAGTCAGGCATTTGTCGGTGAACTGCGAGGAAGCGTTGCCCAAATTGGTTTGCAGGTGAATAGGCAAAACGTTTTCAGCAACCAGCCAGGGGAGAACCTTGATAGCCGAGTAGTTGAGGTGAAAATTCGCCTTAATCCTAAAGACAGCAAACGAGTTGCAGGTTTCACTAACTTACAGATACAGACAGCAATTGAAATATAGGAGGGTAGGGAACAGGGAATAGGGAATAGGGAATAGGGAAGAAAGCATAGATCCGTACTGAGTTTTGTTCAAAAATTAAATAGGAGTCCTATATAGAGTTTTTGTTCACTATCTCGTGTATTCCATCATTTTTTATAAGGTGAATTTAATCATGGTTAAAGTCATATATCTTCTGCTTTGTGTACTTGGCTTCGTTCTACCTTACTCCCAGTTTGTTCCATTTATCTTAGAGCATGGTTTTGATATAAAGCTGTTTTTTGAACAACTCTTTGCCAATAAAATTTCTGGTTTTTTTGGTATGGATGTTATTGTTTCATCCCTAGTTTTGTGGACATTCGTATTTTGGGAAGGAACACGTCTGAAAATGCAAAACCTCTGGGTTTACGTTGTCTGCAATCTTCTAGTTGGTGTTTCTTTAGGTCTTCCCTTATTTCTTTTCATGCGAGAACGCCAGCTTGAACAGCAAGCTGAAACACTTGGTTATTAAAGGGTTTTTTAAATATGTTTTCTAAACTATTTCGCAAAACACCGCTAGCATGGCGGCAGTTAATGAAAGAAAAAACCCGTCTGGCTGTTGCAGTCGCAGGTATTACCTTTGCCGATATGCTGATGTTTATCCAGTTGGGATTTGAAAGTGCGCTTTTTGATGCTGCTGTGAAACCTCATCGCAATTTACAAGCAGATTTGGTTTTAATCAATCCCCAATTTCAAACTTTGTTTTCTGTAAAAAACTTTTCCAGAGAACGACTATATCAAACATTAGGTTATGAAGGTGTTCAGTCAGTTAATCCTATCTACATCAGCACCGGACAGTGGCGAAATCCTGAAACTCGTCTTGAACGGGCCATTTTAGTTTGGGGTGTTGATCCGGTACAACCCGCATTTAAATCGCCTGAAATTAACCAAAATCAGGAGCAACTTAAACAGTTATATCAAGTTCTATTTGATCAAGCAGGTCGTCCAGAATATGGGACGGTTGCTGATATTTTTAAGAAAACAGGCAAATTTGACACGGAACTGAATAGTAAAGCCGTTTTTGTTAAGGGCTTGTTTACTGATGGTGCTTCCTTTGCTGCCGATGGGAATGTGATCACCAGTGACTCTACTTTTCTCCAGCTATTCCCAGAACGTAAACCCGATCGCATCGAAGTTGGGTTAATTACGCTTAAACCAGATGCCGATCCTGAAAAAGTGCGATCGCAACTTGTCAATGGGCTACCTAAAGATGTCAGAGTCTTGACTCCAGAAGAGTTTGCCAAAGTGGAGAGAACTTACTGGGAAGAAGGTACTGGCATTGGTTTTATTTTCGGTTTGGGTGCTGGAGTTGGGTTTATTGTTGGCATCGTGATTGTTTACCAAATCCTTTACTCGGATGTTTCCGATCACTTGCCAGAATACGCCACCCTCAAAGCAATGGGATATACCGATAACTATCTCTTGGGAGTTTTAATTCAAGAAGCATTGTTATTAGCTGTTTTAGGTTTTCTCCCTGGATTCCTCCTTTCTTTTGGGTTGTATCAAGTCACCTACGCTGCGACGATGCTGCCTATTTTTATGAAAACGGAACGGGCGATACAGGTTTGGATTTTGACCGTGATTATGTGTAGTGTTTCTGGTGCGATCGCCATGCGAAAGTTACGATCTGCTGACCCTGCCGATGTTTTTTAGACGCGATGAATCGCGTCTCTACAAGAATTATTTCTCATACCCAATGCTTTATAAAATCCTATGTTGCAAAAATCTCTACCAGTAAATTCCGATTCAACACTTTCTACTTTAGAATCTGTAATTTCTATTAGTAACCTCAACCACTACTTTGGTGAAGGTGGGCTTCGCAAACAAGTATTATTCGGCATTAATTTAGAGATTAAGGCTGGGGAAATCGTTATTATGACTGGCCCCTCTGGATCGGGGAAAACCACCTTGTTAACCTTAATGGGTGGATTACGTTCTGCCCAAGAAGGTAGTCTCAAAATCTTAGGAGAGGAAATTTGTGATGCCAAAAAGCAGCAGTTAACTAAACTTCGCCGCCAGATTGGCTATATTTTCCAGGCTCATAACTTGATGACTTTTTTAACAGCTAGAGAAAATGTGCGAATGTCCTTAGAGTTGCATGATGATTTTCTGAATCAGGATATTGATGCTAAAGCGATCGCTATTTTGGAAACTGTCGGTTTAGGCGATCGTGTAAATTATTACCCAGAGAAACTATCTGGAGGGCAAAAACAACGAGTTGCGATCGCTCGTGCTTTAGTTAGCCATCCTAAAATTGTCTTAGCAGATGAACCCACTGCTGCACTCGACAAAAAATCTGGGCGCGATGTCGTAGAAATAATGCAAAAGCTAGCTAAAGAACAAGGTTGTACAATTTTGCTAGTTACCCACGATAACCGCATCCTCGATATTGCCGATCGCATCATTTATATGGAAGATGGTCAGTTGAAGACCGATGGTGTAGATTTTATCACAACAAGCAAGTAATACTAATTTGTAATTCGTCAAACTTACTTAATCATGGCTGCTTAAAGGTCATTTATAAAGTAAAAGTAGAGATAAAGTCGAATTCAATAAGCAAAATACCTGTTTGCTTTCTCAAAATGGCGGATTAACATTAATGCTCAGGTAGAATGGGTTGCTTATCTCCTGATATCGTTTCTATGGTGCTTTGCTGAAATCAACTGGATGCTGAAAGCTTAGATTAATTTCCAGGTAAATCGACAACATCTGTCGCGGAGGTTTAGTATTGTTAAACCCCTACGACAGATGTGGATAGCATCAATGAAAACTGCTGTAATTACACGGGAGTGGCACTGATGCTAACTATAGGAATGGTTGAGGTATAGTCGTTAAATTATCTCCACAAAAGTTGTACTCTGTGCCGAAACCGACAGGAGTAGTAGAAGTATCGAGAATCGTGAACGACGCAGCATTACTTTTTGGATTCGCCCCATAGCCTATGCCACTAATCAGGGTATAAGTAACGATTTCTGTCCCTTCTGTGAGGTTATCGGCAATGATGTTGTTGACGAGACTGGCAGCAGTTGCCCCCGCCGCGATACCCACCTTCGCCCCAGTAATTATGTCTGCACTGTTACGCAGAAGTTCAAAGCTGGTAATATTGCTGCTACCTGCGACGTTATATTGGATGTCACCTGGCAGGGGGTCGGTGTCTTGGGTAAGGGCAAATTCAACGATTAAACCACTTGCTGGAGCCGGCTGAGTCAGGTTGAAGTTCCAGAGTAGTTGCTCGCCTTCATCAACATTTTTAGGAGTGGCACTGACGCTGACTACAGGAGTAGTAGAAGTATCGAGAATCGTGAACTGTGCAGCATTCCTTGTCGGATTCACTGCATAGCCTGTGCCATTAATCAGCGTATAAGTAACGCTTTCTGGCCCTTCTGTGAGGTTATCGGCAATGATGTTGTTGACGAGACTGGCAGCATTGGCCCCCGCCGCTATACCTACCTTCGCCCCGGTAATTACACCTGCACTGTTACGCAGGAGTTCAAAACTGGTAACGTTGGTGCTACCTGCGACGTTATATTGAATGTCACCTGGTAGGGGGTCGGTGTCTCGGGTAAGGGCAAATTCGACTATTAGACCATTTGTCGGCGCAGGCTGAGTCAGGTTGAAGTTCCAGCGTAGTTGGTCGCCTTCTCTGACATTCCGGGAATCTGTCCTAACGCTGACTACAGGAACCTTATTAGTGGTTGTTGATGTCATTTAAGATATTACAAAGAGATTTCATGAAATATCTTAATATTTTAAAGGTAGGTAATTAAAAATATATTATTAGAAAGTAAAAAATAGGTTAACCGTAAAAAATTATCATAAACGCGATTAAGTAAGAATTATAAAAAACTCCACGCCACTTGCGGGATAGAGTTTCCCGCAGACTTCCATGAAATCTTACTGTAAACGACAGAAACCTTCGTTTACATTGCTATAATTCGTCTGATGCTCAAACAACTTGCGTGATTAAAATCACCTATCAAAAATTTTTCAGACATCCTCTAATTATTTCTTTTTCTTTAAGCAAAATATATCAAAAATTCCCGCCCCTATACCCCACAAAAAAGAATAAATCATTTGAAAGTCTTATCAAACAGAGACTTTGGCTATTGAGTACATTATTAATACATATTAATAGATGCAGTATTGTGGATGAGATATTAATAGATGCAGTATTTGTTAAAAGTTAACTTCAGAGCCAAAAGTCATCAATAAATTATCCTTTAATCACGGAGTAAATCCTACCGATAAATTTTTAATGTAGATAATACACTCAACTTCTAGTACTGGCTATTTCTGATTCTTATACTCACATGTTCTGATAATGCAGCTTAGAGGCGGGGACAAAAATCATATTATGAACAAAACCTTTGCAACCATCGACGGGAATGAGGCTGTTGCCCGTGTTGCTTACAAATTAAATGAAGTGATTGCCATTTATCCTATCACCCCCTCTTCAGCAATGGGTGAATGGGCAGATGCTTGGTCGGCAGAAGGTCGTCCCAACCTTTGGGGGACTATTCCTAGCGTCGTGCAGATGCAAAGCGAAGGGGGAGCCGCCGGTGCTGTGCATGGGGCATTGCAAACAGGTTCCTTGAGTACCACCTTCACGGCATCTCAGGGATTATTGTTGATGATACCCAACTTCTACAAAATTGCTGGTGAACTTACTAGCGCTGTGGTTCACGTTGCCGCCCGTTCTTTAGCTACTCATGCGTTATCAATTTTTGGCGACCATAGCGATGTGATGGCAGCCCGTGCCACTGGTTTCGCCCTGCTGTGTTCTGCTTCCGTGCAGGAAAGTCAAGATTTTGCTCTCATTGCCCATGCTGCTACCTTAGAGACGCGAGTCTCGTTTATGCATTTCTTTGACGGCTTCCGTACTTCGCATGAAGTGCAGAAAGTCAAATTGCTGTCAGATGATGATTTGCGATCGCTAATCCACGATAACCTAATACTCGCCCACCGCAGCCGCGCCCTCACTCCAGATCGTCCAGTATTGCGGGGGACTGCTCAAAATCCCGATGTCTACTTCCAAGGGCGTGAAGGTGCTAACCCTTACTACAACGCCTGTCCAGATATTGTCCAACGCATCATGGATGAATTTGGAGAACGCACAGGAAGGCATTATAAAATTTATGAATATTACGGTGCTAAAGATGCCGACCGCGTTATCGTTCTGATGGGTTCAGGCTGTGAAACCGTCCATGAAACAGTAGATTACCTGAATGCCCGTGGTGAAAAACTTGGTGTAGTGAAAGTGCGACTTTACCGCCCCTTTGATGTCCAAAGGTTTGTTGCAGTATTACCAACCAGTGTACAAGCGATCGCAGTTCTCGATCGTACCAAAGAAGCAGGTAGCGCCGGTGAGCCTTTGTATTTAGATGTAGTGGCTGCTATTCATGAAGTATGGGGAATGGGGCATGGGGCATTGGGCATTGGGCATGGAGAGAATGAAAAATTACCTCTTTCCCCTCTGCCTAAAGTTATTGGTGGGCGTTACGGTCTTTCTTCCAAAGAATTTACTCCGGCGATGGTGAAGGGTATCTTCGATAATCTCGCGCAAAGCCAGCCGAAGAAGCATTTTACTATCGGTATTAATGACGATGTTACTCACACTTCTCTAAGCTTTGACCCTAATTTCTCTACAGAATCAGATAATGTTGTTCGGGCAATGTTTTATGGGTTAGGCGCTGATGGTACTGTTGGGGCTAATAAAAATTCTATCAAGATTATTGGTGAAGAAACCGACAACTACGCCCAAGGCTACTTTGTCTTTGACTCCAAAAAATCTGGCTCAATGACCGTCTCTCATTTACGTTTCGGTAAAGAGCCAATTCGTTCCACCTACCTAATTGACCAAGCTAACTTTATTGGTTGTCATCACTGGGGATTTCTAGAACGCATAGATATTTTGAAGGCTGCTATTCCTGGGGCAACTTTGCTGCTTAACAGTCCTTATGATGCAGATAACGTTTGGGAATATTTGCCGATAAAGGTGCAGCAGCAAATTATCGACAAGCATTTGAAGTTATACGTAATTAATGCTAGCCAAGTTGCCCGTGAAAGTGGCATGGGTGGCAGAATTAACACCATTATGCAAGTATGCTTCTTTGCCTTAGCGGGTGTCTTGCCGCAAGAAGAAGCGATCGCTAAAATCAAACAAGCGATTGATAAGACTTATGGTAAAAAAGGCGTTGAAGTTGTCCGTATGAACCTACAAGCTGTAGACAACACCTTAGACAACTTGCATAAAATAGATGTCCCCCAAACAATCCCCAATACAGACGCGATTAATCGCGTCTCTACCCACTCCCCACTCCCCATTCCCAAATTTGTGCAAGAAGTTCTGGGCAAAATCATGGTGTGGGAAGGTGATGATTTACCTGTTAGCACCCTACCAGTTGATGGCACTTTTCCCGTAGGTACTGCCAAGTGGGAAAAACGTAACGTTGCCGAAGAGATACCTGTATGGGAGCCGGATGTCTGCGTACAATGTGGTAAGTGCGTGATGGTTTGTCCCCACAGCGCCATCCGTGCCAAAGCTTATCAAGCCGATGAGTTAGTTAATGCACCAGCAACCTTTAAGTCAACTGGTGCAAAAGATAAAGACTTTGCCAATCAAAAATTTACCATTCAAGTTGCCCCAGAGGATTGCACAGGATGTACTATTTGCGTAAATATTTGCCCTGCTAAAGATAAATCTGAGCCATTGCGGAAAGCGATTAACATGGCACAGCAGTTGCCATTGCGGGAACAAGAGCGAAAAAACTGGGATTTCTTTTTGAGTTTACCTAATCCTGACAGGCGATCGCTAAAATTAAACCAGATTCGCCAACAACAACTGCAAGAACCTTTATTTGAATTCTCTGGTGCTTGTGCAGGTTGTGGTGAAACACCTTACTTAAAATTATTAACACAATTGTTTGGCGATCGCGCCGTCATCGCCAATGCCACAGGTTGCTCTTCAATATATGGAGGCAATCTTCCCACCACTCCTTGGACAACCAACGCCGAAGGACGCGGCCCCGCGTGGTCGAATAATCTATTTGAAGATAACGCCGAATTCGGTTTTGGCTTCCGCCTCTCCCTTGACAAACAAGCTGAATTTGCGGCGGAATTGTTGCAAAAATTGGGGAATGGGGAATGGGGAATGGGGAATGGGGAATTGGAAATACCTCACGAGTTGGTACAGTCTATTCTCAATGCCAAACAAAACACTGAGGCTGATATTTGGGAACAACGAGAACGGGTAGCGCTGTTGAAACAAAAGCTAGATGAACTGTTAGAAAAAAAGAATTACCACTCCCATGCCCCATGCCCCATGCCCCATGCCCAAATCCAAAATCTCAAATCCCTTGCAGATTACTTGGTGAGAAAAAGCGTCTGGATTGTTGGGGGTGATGGTTGGGCTTATGATATCGATTTTGGCGGTATCGATCATGTGATTGCTAGTGGTCGCAATGTGAACATCTTGGTGATGGATACAGAAGTGTATTCTAATACAGGCGGTCAATCTTCTAAAGCTACACCAAGAGCCGCAGTTGCGAAATATGCCGCCAGTGGTAAGCCTGCACCTAAGAAAGACTTAGGGATGATTGCCATGACCTACGGAAATGTCTATGTAGCGAGTGTAGCCCTTGGTGCAAGAGATGAACATACTCTCAAAGCATTTCTGGAAGCAGAGGCTTATGATGGCCCATCAATAATTATTGCTTACAGCCATTGCATCGCCCACGGCATTAATATGACCACAGGGATGAATCATCAGAAAACTTTGGTAGAATCAGGTCGTTGGTTGCTGTATCGACATAATCCAGAATTGCTCAAACAGGGTAAAAATCCATTGCAATTAGATATGCGATCGCCTACGCAATCTGTAGAACATTCGATGTATCAAGAAAATCGCTTCAAGATGCTTACCAAGAGTAAACCAGACGTAGCCAAGCACTTGTTAGAACAAGCCCAAGCTGAAGTAGATGCACGTTGGCAGATGTACCAATATCTGGCAAAGCGCGATATTCTCTGAAAATCAACCCTGATTTTCCTTATAAAGATTGCGGCTTGAGTAACTCAAGTCGCAATTCTCGTTACAACATACCATTTTGGTTACTAGAGTCGTTATTTGCGTTACTAACGCTGACAGATTCCTTTACAATACCAATGCTACCTTTGCCTTGACCACCGTAGGCATCGCATCCACAGGAGAATTGCTATATGCAAAAATTAATACAAGTCTATGAGATAATCAACTAATGACTTGGGCATCTGGACAAAAGTTACACCGCAATCGGTATGAAATTAAGCAACAGTTAGGACAGGGGAACTTCGCTATTACTTATCTTGCTGAGGATCGGGATGCCAAGGAAGTTGTAATTAAAACATTGGATTCCAATTCGCTGAATAAATTAAGTAACGAAGACCGCGATCGCTTAAAATCAGGTTTTGCAGATGAATCCCGTAAACTAGCAATATGCAAACATCCGAATATTGTCCAAGTCATTGATACCTTCGAGGAAGGTGATTTAAAATGTATGGTCATGGAGCATATTCTAGGAGATAATTTAGCCAAGATTGTCCAACCGCGAGGATTTCTCCCTGAAAAAGAGGCTGTAGATTATATTCAACAAATTGGAAAAGCACTCATAGTAGTGCATGAACAAGGATTTTTACATCGAAATGTGAAACCAGAAAATATCATTTTGCGGGCGGGTACGCATCAGGTTGTTTTGATAAACTTCGACTTAGCACGAAGATTTGTTGATAACCCAGTGTCAAGTCGCGGTAACTTGGTTGACAAATTTACACCAATTGAACTGTATTCCAACTCTCCTAGACAACAGGCGCGACGTAAACCTTGGACTGATATTTATTCTCTTGCGGCAACTTTATATTTTTTATTAACAGGAAAACAGCCAGAAAGTGCTATTGAGCGCCAAGATAACAATAAGCGTTTAATTCCACCTAACGAATTGAATGATAAGATTAGCGATCGCGTCAATGATGCCATTCTCCACGCAATGGAACTACAACCAGATAACCGTCCCGAAACAGTGGAAGACTGGTTAAAAGAATTGGGTTTCAAAACAGCAGCTTTTTCTCTTCCTAAACTTCCTTGGACACAACCCTTGTGGGCGTGGATATTAGAGATTATGGGTGTATTAGCATTATTCGCAGCCTTGATAAGCTAAAACACATCTAATTTGCATATCAAAATTTTATTAATCCCTTGTGG
>NZ_JAYGHD010000034.1:0-33842 GCF_034932245.1 Nostoc sp. UHCC 0251 | reverse complement strand
ATAAAAAACAAAGGCAATAGTGACTATGTTGCAATTTAAATGCCGATTAGCTTAGTCAGAGAACTTGACTTTTAACGTTAATGTGCGACCTCGTGTTTCATGCTTCTCTAACCTTTGCTCGACGATTTGGGCAATCTGTTCGAGTTCTTGTAACATCTGACCGACATCGCTTAAATCCTGTGCAAACGAGGTTTCTGCACCAATCGATTTGCGAACTCGATTTGCTTCAACTGGGCGGTCATCTTCTGCCCTGGCAATCTTATAGTAATAATTACCTGCTTTACCAAAGTGGTGTGTTAGCTCCAGGAGCGATCGCGTTTTCAAATCTGCGCCAGTATGAATGCCGAGCGAGTGCATTTTCGTTGCCGTAACCTCACCAATGCCGTGAAACTTCTCAATTGCTAGCTGCTCTACAAAGGCGATCGCTTGCTCTGGTAAAATCACTGTCAGTCCGTTGGGCTTGTTCTGCCCTGATGCCATTTTTGCAAGAAACTTGTTAATCGACACGCCTGCGGTTGCTGTCAATTGGGTTTCTTGGAGAATCGCAGTTTTGATGTATCTTGCGATAGTAGAAGCGTAGGGGATGTTTTGCCTATTCTCAGTCACATCCAAATATGCTTCATCTAGTGCAACTCCTTCTACCAAGTCAGTGTAGCGTTTAAAGATAGCGTGGATTGAAGTGGAAATTTCTCGGTAAACGTCGAATCTCGGTCTGACAAAGATAAGCCCAAGGCAATTGGCAATTGCTGTTACTGACGGCATCGCGGAATAAATCCCAAACTTACGAGCTTCATAACTGGCGGCTGCAACCACGCCTCGCTGATTCGGACTGCCACCGACAACTAACGGTTTACCTCGGTAGCTAGGGTTGTCCCTCTGTTCCACCGATGCGTAGAAGGCATCCATATCAACGTGAACTATCTTCCGAGTTCTAGCGATAGATTCTTGTCCCAAGGGTAGCTCCACTACAAGCAGTCTCGCTTTGAGCAAATTAAATCCTAAATTAGAAATCTTATAGTACACTAGCACTAGTTTGAGCCAAATTTTGCAGATACGCAAATTATTTAAAGCTTGCTTGAACTTTCTACTATCAGCCCTGGTTTAGTCAATCCAAGCCTTCTCAAAGCTGGAATGTTCAAAAAAAACGTGTATTTAACTCCTCCAGCTTATGAATTTACTAGTTTAGGAAAAATTCCTGTTGGAGCGCTAGAATTCAGTTTATTCAACGAAGTGCAAGAACCTCTGCTGCTCAAAAAGCTACTGAAACTAGAGCTAGCAGCCAAACATGCATTATACAAAAATGCACCAGATAAGTCAATTTTTAATTGATTCATTCCCATAACAGTACAGATGGCAACATCTCTGGGTATGCCAGCCGTAACATCTGGTAGGCAATCCCTGCTGTCCCCTGGAAAAAACCGGGATTAAACAAAGAGTTTGGTAAGTTGTTAAACAGATGATATGTAACTACTCTATCTGGTTGAGCCACTATCCAAGCAGCCTGCTTTTGGGCAATTTCTAGCAAATGGGGACGGAATAGTTTTTGGGCTGCCACCAACAACACCTCTATACGACCAAAATTACCACAGCAGAGATGATCTAAACCCTGTAAGCCATACTTCAGAGTTGTCTGCAATGCAACTTCCACATCTTGAAGTATTTCATCCGTTTGGTAAATTGACAAACCGCCCAAACGTGAGAGAGCAATACCAGGAGCGCCATGACACCAAGTAACCAGAAACCTAGATTGGCATAGCCCATCAGAAATATCGCGCAAGTCTGGCCAATTGGCGGCGGTGGTTGAGAAAACACTCGATTCGTAAGCAATTCCCTCCTGAGCCGCTTGTAAATAGGCTTGGTCTTCGGTGACAGCATAGAGCCGCAATAAAGCATAAGCAATACCACCCGCCCCATGCGAGAAACCTGTTAATGGCTTTTGGGCTATATTTTTCCAGGCTCTAGGCTGTTCTTGTTCGCTGACGCGATGCGAAAGCAAATGTTGACCACAGTTAATAGCTTGCTCTAAAACCTTTGCTTCACCTGTTGCTTGATAAAGTGTTAATAACCCTAAAATTGCTCCCACTGCTCCCCCAATTACGTCTAACTGTTGGTCAGCAGCGATTAATTCTGGTGTAATTAACTGAGCAGCTAGCCGCGCATCTTCGATGAGTGCTGTATTTGATAAAAATTGGCTGATTTTAACTAGAGAATAAATCATAGAGCCAATTCCTGTTGCTCCGCCGATGCCAATTCGGTTAGCAAATTTTTGCGCGAATAAATTGTTAGATGTCTGCAATACTGTCTGCAAAGATTGTAGGGCATTCAAAGCCAAGTTTCCCCACTGAGTATTACCTGTGACACGAGTAAGAGCCGCCAGAAATAAAGCGACACCACAACTACCATCGTAAAGACTATAACCCAAAGGCTGGAATTGGAATCGTTCAGCATTAGGAACATAGTTAAAGCCAATCCAGTTGACATTGCCAGCAGAGTCATGCAGAGACCTGGCTTGAATTTCCTCAGCAATGGCCTCAGCTTGCTGGAGCAGTTGAGAGGAGGTTAAAGGAGCAGTTTGGGAGAAATCAGTAGTTTTTAAAGAGTTAGAATTTGGTGGTTCTTCAGCAACAAAATTTTGCCCCACTCTGGCATAAAAAGAACCTTGAATAATCCCTATTTGGCTAGCTAAATCTGTTTCGTTGAGGTTTTGTAACCGCTTGATAAATTGGTTGTAACTTGGTTGTTTAAAATATTTTTCTATCGGTTGCTTTAGCCCAACAGTTAGAGCATCACTACTGCAAGATGTCCCAAAGTAGGGAATATCTAACTGCTCTAAGGATTGGAGTTCCGATCGCAAAATTGCCCAAGCTTGTGGTTTTTGCCCAGATGTCAGACAAGTTTGACAAAGGATATCCAATTCTATACTACGCGCAATTCCATAACGCAGAAATTCTGGTGTCAGCGTTTTTTCTAAAAGGATGTGATAAAAATTGGTAGGGCGGAAAATAAACCGTACCTGTTGTGCTTGTAGTGCTGTGACAAAATCATCATTTGCCTGGAGTGCCGATCGGCGATCGCTCAAAAAATGATACATTTGCCGAAACCCTACAACTATCTCCTCCAGATAGTCGTTAGGCGAGAGCGCAACCCCATGCAACATCGGTACATTTGCCTGGACAGGTAATTTCACTTCTTCATATACCAAGTGCATTTCGTCCGTATTGACGGCTTTCCAGCGTGGCATTCGCCAAGGTGCTTGCTGGGAGTGAACACTACCTATAGCGCTGACATCGTAAGCAATTCGTTTGTCTGGGCTAAAGTCCCAACGGGGCAAAAGTCCAGTTCGCAGCACGGAATCCTGAAAGTGTTGCTCAATTTCACTCATTTCTTCTATAGCTTGCACAGAGCCTTCTATCGGGTTGGTTTGAGGGTGTAATAGAGTTTCTGCGTCAATCAGCACCGGATATTCGCCGCAAGCAATTAAATTCTCGTAATGACAGTCATTTCCTCCCAGAACATACAACACGCACAACAGCATACCGGCTCGCTGATAAAATCGCTGTGCTGCTGCTTCATCCTTACATGGCAATTGTTCTATATAATCAAAAACCCAACCATAGGTATGGCGATCGAGGACTTTAATCACTTTGAAAATTAAAGGTGCATCGTGCTGATTACACCAATTTAATAACTGGTTATAAATAACTTCTAAACCTAAATTTTTGGGTTTATAAACTATTTTTTTCCCAGATGCAAAAGTTAAAATTAAGACAGAACGACCGCGATTATGCAGATCGGAAAGCGAACCTGTAATAGCTGTCACCTTTCCTAATGTAACTTCTGTAAAATCTAAAATCCTCTCAATTTCAGATCGATCGGCTTGCAAACGTTGCAGAAATTCTGCTGTTGCCTCCACCCAAAAATCAACAGTTGTTGCGATTAACCTACCTAAAACAGCATACTTTTTTAAAAAAGCTAGCAACCCATCTTGTAAGAGATGATCGACAAAATCAAGATAATATTTTTTACTAGGACTGCCTAATATTCCCTCTGCTGATAATTTTAATTTCTCTAACATTAAGTTGAGTAAACTATAATTATAGGGACGAAAATTAGTAAATTCTAATTGGAGGGTTTTGGCGCTAAGATTTACCAATCTTTGTAGTAAGCTATGCTCTAATTGTCGGTAAGCTGCTTCGGAAAGCAGGTTTAAAGGTAAACAGTCTGGGGATAGGGACATCGAACCCAAAAAAGTTAGTAATTTTTGCCGCCCTACTAAGACAACAGGTAACAAGACATCTGCAAAAGGTAACGGCTTTTCAGGTTCTATGGGTAATTTGTAGGTTTCGGAAGTTACTTGATTTAAATTAAATTTGGCAGAAGTTTCAATAACTTCTTTCAAAGTTTCTGCCCAGATTGGCAGTGGCTCTGATTCTACTATAGGTACACTCAATAGTACCGAACGAACTGTATTAATATCTAATCCATCCCATTGCAGGCGCTTGTAGAATTTTTCCCAATTACCTTGAGCAACAACTTCACACCAATGCTTGATTAACTCATTGTTAGTTTCTTGTTTGTTAATTGAGTTTGTCCTTTTACTGAGGCATTCTGATAAGGAGTTTGCCTGATAAGCAATTTTTAATAAATCATCATTAATCATTGATAACTCCTTGTATAGACAAAGTTACTTACAGCGATTAGTTCGGGTAAGCCCAAATTTCTGATGTATAGACCAATAGGGTTTAGTTAAGGCTAAAACCTTTTTTTTTACGAACCACAGAGGCGCAGAGGACACAGAGAGAACAAAGAAATGCTTAACTGAACTGTATTGATATATGTAGGACTCATGCAAAACTAGACGCAGTAGGAGCAACACCATGCGGCTACTCCTTCTCCCAAGGGGAGACGCTAGCGCGTTCGTAGATAATGTGCTGCCTGTTGCAGACAGAGGCTTTGCGTAACTTGCTTCAACCTATGAATATGCGTCTACATGAATTGCCCCTACCTGAAAATTAGGCTTTCGGCTATTGTTTATACAAGATTTCAACCGATCTGCCAGCACTTTAACATGAGGTTCAGCAAGCATTGTGACATGATCGCCCAGTACCTCATAAATATCTATTGGTTGAGTAGTCAATTCACCCCAACCCAAAGCAGGTTGACAAAAGCTCCCAGAAAACACCCCTCTAGAATCTTCAGCTACCATCTCAGAAGCTCGCAAGAGAGTAATTTTACCTGGATAAATCTGTGGTAGATAATTTACTAAAGCTTGATGACTCGCTTTTTGGACTTCTAAGATGTGGCGAATCATATTATGGCCAGCATCTGGGGGGATGAGATCGGCTCTTCTCAATTTCTCTAAAAAATAGTTGAATTGCGCTTCGGGTTCTAACTGCTGGAGTTCTGTGTAGTCAACCGCCAGTTTTTTCTCAAAAAATCTTTCTAGCACTTGCGATCGCTTCACCATCCATTTCGCATCATCTATTGGTTCAATAACTCCCCTGTGAATTGGTGCTGGTGTATCCATAATCATAAGTAAGCCTATCTCTTGTCCTAGCTGTTGTAGCTGTTGAGCCATTTCAAAAGCTACAAGTCCGCCAAAGGAATGTCCACCTAAAAAGTATGGCCCTGTCGGCTGAAAAGCTTGTAAGGCTTCGATATAATGGGCTGCCAAATCAGGAATATTGGTGTAAGGCTGTCGTTGTCCATCGACTCCAGGGGCTTGTAGAGCGTAAAGCGGTTGATCTGGACTGAGATAGCGTCCCAAAGCTATGTATCCCAGAACATTGCCCCCAATTGGATGGGCGCAGAATAAAGGTGGTTTGGAACCTGCGGTTTGGATGCCAACTAAGGGAGACCAAGGTCTAGAAGGCGTTCCGGATCGGAGAATGGTTGCGAGATGTTCGATTGTTCCGCTTTGAAAGAGAATCGATAAAGGTAGCTCCCGTCCGAACTGCTGCTGAATCAAAGCCATCAGACGCACTGCCAGTAGGGAGTGACCGCCAATGTCAAAGAAGTTGTCTGTGACACCTATGGGACGGACGTTCATAACCTCTTCCCAAATCTGCACTAGTTCTAGTTCCAAGCTGTCGCGGGGCATGACAAAGGTTGCCAATTTCAGGCTTCTGTCTGTATCGGGGGCGGGGAGGGCTTGGCGATCGACTTTACCATTGGAGGTCAGGGGTAAGGTGTTTAGGATCGTTAGGGCGGCAGGAAGCATGTAGTCTGGTAGGTGTTCTTTGAGATAATCCTTTAGCTGTTGTTGATTGATTGTCATCCCATTTTCAGGGATGATATAAGCTACTAAACGCTTATCAAAGCGGTCTTCATCGGCTGCTACAACGCAAGTAAGTACATCTGGGTGTTGGCGCAATACCGTCTCAATTTCCCCTAATTCGATCCGAAAACCACGAATCTTCACTTGATGATCGATACGACCAAGAAACTCAATATTGCCATCTGGAAGATAACGTGCTAAATCTCCTGTCTGATACAGGCGATGAGATTTTAGATTATCAGTTTTAGAGGATCGTAAGTTATCATCCCGATCGCTTAATTCAAAATCCCAAATCGGCAATTTAAAATCGATAAATGGATTTGGGATGAATTTCTCTTGGGTCAAGTCTGGACGGTTGAGGTAAGCTTGGGCAAGTCCAATGCCACCAATGTACAGTTCTCCTGGCACGCCGATGGGTACGGGTTGGAGATGGCGATCTAAAATATAGACTTGGGTGTTGGCAATTGGACGACCGATAGACGGTTGATTTTGGGCATCTGTGCATTCGGCAATCGTGGCACAGACGGTTGCTTCAGTCGGCCCGTAGGCATTAAAGAAGCGGCGATCGCGTCCCCAACGCGCTACTATATCGGCAGAACAAGTTTCTCCAGCGACGATGATTGTCTGCAAAGCTGGAAGTTCCTCAACTGGTAGCACTGCTAGTAAAGATGGTGGTAAGGTGACGGTTGTGATGGCGCGATCGCGCAACAAGCGCAGCAAGTTCGCACCGGGAAGCAGAGCATCAGTGGTTGCTAAACAAAGTGTTGCTCCTGCTACTAGAGCCATAAAAATTTCACTGATTGAGGCATCGAAGCTCAGGGAGGCAAACTGAAGGATGCGGCTATCAGGTCGGATATCGAAGGCTTGAATTTGGGCTGTAGCTAAGTTGCACAATCCTCGATGGGCGAGGAGAACGCCCTTGGGTTTACCTGTGGAGCCGGATGTATAAATAATGTAGGCGAGGTTATCTGGTGTGACAACTTGGTTCAGGTTAGTACTGCTGTGTTGGGCGATGATTTCCGATTCTCGATCTAGAAAAACTACAGTTGTGCTTTTTCCTGCTTCAATGTCCAATGACTGTTGAGTGAGTAGCACCGACAATTTCGCGTCTTCGATCGTGAAAGCTAGGCGTTCTTTGGGATATTTAGGATCTAGCGGTAGATAGACACCACCCGCTTTCAGAATGCCTAAAATGCTCACAATCGTTAAAAGCGAACGCTCCATACAAACTCCCACCGGCATCTCTGGTTTTATGCCCAGTGAACGCAAGTAATGAGCTAGCTGATTGGCTTGGGTGTTTAACTCCTGGTAGGTGAGTGTAGAGTCATTAAATATCAGTGCGATCGCCAGATGCGATCGCTCGACTTGAGCCTCAAATAGTTGATGAATGCAGACATCACTAAGATAGTCTGTTTGGGTATGGTTCCACTCCCACAATAACTGCTGACGTTCGGCTGTCGTCAACAAAGGTAACTCATCCAAGGGCTGTTTAGGGTTAGCAACAATGCCCGTTAACAAGGTTTGAAAATGAGCCAGCATCCGGTTAATCGTGGTGGCATCGAATAGTTCGGTTTTATACTCCAAACACCCAGTTAATCCTTCCTCAGTTTCTTTAAAGGATAAGGTTAAATCCAACTTGGCTGTACCGTTATCTATCGGCTGAGAACTCAAGGTCAAACCAGGAAGTTTTAGTTCTGTTCTGGGAGCATTATAGAAAGCGAACCCAACTTGGAATAGCGGTGAGTAGCTAAGATGGCGTTCTGGCTGTAATTCCTCCACCAATTTTTCAAAGGGCAAGTCTTGGTAATTAAATGCTGCTAAGGACACTTCCCGCACCTGTTCTAACAGCTGCAAAAATGTTGGGTTGCTAGAAAGGTCAGTCCGTAGCACCAAAGTATTGACAAAACAGCCAATTAGTTGTTCTACTTCCGGTAAGTTGCGACCTGCTGTTGCTGTGCCAACTAGCAAATCTGTTTGACCTGTGTAGCGATAAAGTAAGGTCTTGAATGCCGCCAGCAGTGTCATAAATAGAGTTGCACCTGACTGCTGGCTCAGGTTCTTCAACGCCTGGGATAGAGTCTTAGATAGTGTCAGCGATCGCTTTGCTCCTTGGAAAGTTGGCTGTGGCGATCGCGGACGGTCGGTAGGCAGCTGCAACAAAGGCAACTTACCACTCAGCTTTTGTTTCCAGTAGGCAAGCTGGGTTGAAAGTACCTCGCCCTCTAACCACTGTCGCTGCCAGCAAGCAAAATCTGCATACTGGATCGGGAGTTCAGGGAGTGGATGCGGTATGCCAAGAAAGTTCGCTTCATAGAGTACTGCTAATTCCCCAATTAGCACTCCCATAGACCAAGCATCGAAAACAATGTGGTGAATAGTCAAAATTAGTACATAGTTAACTTCATCTAATTGCAGCAACGTTGCTCTTAATAACGGTGCTTTAGATAAATCGAAGGGCTGTTCTGCTTCCTTCTCTATTAGGAATTTTACTGTATCTATTTGTTCTTTTTTTGCTACTAGTCTGAGATCCACTTCCTTGAGCGTGAAGCTGAAACTGGGAGCAATCACTTGTAGCGTTTCCCCATCTACCGCTTTAAAGGAAGTACGCCAGATTTCATGACGCTGAATAATTTCGTTCAGGCTCTTTTCTAGTGCTGCTACGTTGAGTAAACCTTGGATTTCAACGGCTCCAGAAATGTTGTATACCGAGCTACCGGGGGTTAATTGGTCAAGAAACCATAACCTTTGTTGGGCAAAAGAGAGGGTCAGTTTAGCATTGCGTGAGGTGGGTAGCAATGGTCTACAAGTAGATGTAGCTTGACATAGAAAATCGAGAATTTCCGCCTTTCGCTCTGATAAATCGGCTTTGAGAGCAGGTGTTAGCGTTCCTTGGGGGGCGCTATAACGGAGGCGGCCGCCTTCCACCCACAGTTTGATATTGCTGCGGCGCAACTCAGATAAAAACTGGATGGTTGTCATAATTCTCCCTCCTCCAATGCGCCCTCAAGATGTGGACTTTCTTTTACCCAATGCAGAGTTTCAATGCTTTCAGCTTGAGTAGCTAACGTTGGCGACTCAAACAGCGATCGCAACGGTATTTCTACTTGAAAGGTTTTAGCCACGCGAGAAAGTAGCTGAGTGGCGTTGAGGGAGTGTCCGCCTAATTCAAAAAAATTATCGTTTAACCCTACTCGGTCAAGATTCAGGACTTGTGACCAGATTTGCGCCAACTGTGTCTCTATGGGTGTCTGGGGTGGTACAAAAGTTCGGTTTTGTTGTCGATTGGGTGCGGGGAGCGATCGCTTATCCACTTTACCGCTAATGGTTCTCGGCAAAGCATCCATCACTACGAATACTGAAGGTATCATCGATTCTGGCAGGGATTTTAATAAAAAATCTCTCAATTTCCCTGATTCCAATTCTTCTTTGAGAACAACATAGGCACACAAATATTTATGATTATTTGCGTCTTCCCGATCTACGACAACCACATCCTTAACTAATGGATGAAGTCGCAGATAATTCTCAATTTCTCCTAATTCTATTCTCACTCCTCTAATCTTAACTTGCCCATCTCGACGACCCAAGCATTCAAAATTTCCATCTTCTAAAATTCGACCTAAATCGCCGGTTTTATAGACAATATCATTGGGATTATTACTAAAAGGATTGGGAATAAAAACTTGATTGGTTAATTCTGGCTGCTGATAATATCCCAAGGTGCGATAGGGAGTCCGAATATAAATTTCACCCACCATTCCCGGAGGACAAGCTTTTCCTCGCTCATCAACAACTAAAGCCGCAGCTCCATCCATTGGCTTACCAATAGGGATAGACCGTCGTTCTCGATCGGTAGCCTTGACGAAATAAAAGAACTTCGTCATTGTTGTTTCTGATGCCCCATAAAGATTGACTAACTGAATCCTGTCGCCGTAAATATCCATCCAGTGGCTAATATCCGCAGGTAGTAGGGGTTCTCCAGATAAAAGAATATATTGCAAAGATGAAAAACTTTTCGGGTCTAAATCCTCATTCAGGATAGAGCGAAATAAGGAAGGCACACAATGAATTAAATTAATTTGCTGACGTTCTATCCATTCAATTAGCTTTCTAGCATCAAGGATAATATCAATTTCTTCCGGTATGCAAACGACACCGCCAGCACATAATGGGACAAAAATATCTCTTAAAAAAGCATCGAAAGCGGGAGTAATTAATTGACTAACTTTAGTGAACTCTTTAATCCCAAATGTTTGGATTTCCCAGTTGATGAAATGAGCGATCGCTTTCAGACGGCCTGCTATTCCTTTGGGCTTACCGGTCGAACCAGAGGTGAAGTATAAGTAGGACATATCGTCTGGTTCTATCTGAATATTCGGCTGCTCAAATTGAGAATATTCTGCATACTTATTCAGGTAGGAATTCAGCAGATTGAAATTATCAAAATTACGATTTTCTTCCAGACAAATAATTGGCGATTGTAAAAATTCTGCTGTTCTACCATTACTAATTTTCGTTAATCCTGTGGCATCAACGATTAACCATTGTGGAGCTATTTCTGCAATAATGGTATAAATTCGGTCATCAGGTAAATCGGCAACTAGTGGTACAAAGACACAGCCTGCTTTTAAAATGCCGATGATTGCAATAATAACTTTAACAGAATCTTTAGCCAAAATCGCTACTATTGAGCCTTTAATAGCGCCATGCTGAATGAGAAAATTTGCAAGTTTATTTGACTGCGTTTCAATTTCCCCATAGGTAAATTGTTGTTCGCCGCAATCAATAGCTGTATTTTTGCTAAATTTATCAGCAGTTTCACTAAACCAATCTTGAATATAAATTTGAGAATTCATATTTTTTGGAATTATATTTGTCTATTTCTTGAGGAACATTTAAATCTTGCGAAAATATCCGGGAGAGAAACTGGAAAGCCGCAATTATATTTGGTAAATCTGTATAATTTTGCAGATGTGAAATACTCCATAGTTCTTGTGCTATTATCGTCAACGGATCTAAAAAGATATTTTCGCGTTGCTTACCTGCAACTGACTCTAAATATTTATTTAACAAATGAATTTCTGTGCAGCCTGCGATCAATTTTTCTACATTGTACTTCGCTTGCAAATTTTCTAAAATAGACAGACACTTTTGAAAATCTCCTTTAACTTTTAGATAATAAATCATTTGGTGAATTAAATTTTGATCGCTTTCATCAGGTAATATAATGTCATCTTTAACAAACTGCCAAAGAATATGATTTTGAAATATTTGTAATTTTTGCGTTCCGGTTGAGCAAATTAATAAATGCTTTTTTGGTTGGTCTAAAATCTTTTTGAAGATGATATCTACTAAAGAAATAACTCTATCTCTTAAATCATCGGGTAATTTGGGCAGTAAGTAATGAGAAGTTATGCAACAAATAACAATTTTTGAAACATCTAATTCACATAATTGATATAAAGCTTCTATTAAATTAGCTAGTAAAACTTCATCATCTCCCCTAAGCAAAGCTTCCGTTCTGTCAGGGAATGTGGGGTCAGAATAAAGAATAACTTTAGGTGATTGTTGTTCGCGTTTACCGAAAATATTATATTCATAAATTGTCTTCAAAAATTCCGCCGATGCCAATGGGCCCATACCACCTAAAACACCCAACATTTCCCTCTTGTGAATCTCTGCCATTTTGCCGATACCTCGCTTCTGCTTTAAACAAACTTAATTAAATCCTTTTATTCTAGGTCAGCATTGAAACTGTTAACTAGTTCCTGACTTTCTCCGGTAGTAGTTTCAGTAGTTAGAGAAATATGCGATAGAGGATAGGCTAAGTTGACTGGAATATTTTTCAGCACAGTCCCAAACTGTTCTAATATCCTGCGAATCGTGGCAGTATTAAATTGATTAGGTAAATAATTAATTCTAATTAACAATTTTGAACCTGGTTCTACCGTTAGACTTAAGGGATAATTTGTCTCAAAAAAGCAGCGAACATTGATAATTTTCAGGCTACGACTTTGCTCTCGTAAGGAAATATCTAATGGGTAATTTTGAAAGTTGACAAAACTATCGAACAAAGGTGTTCCTCTGGGTATCTGACTCCAGCCTTGAATCTGCACCAGTGAACTGTACTGGTACTGAAGCATCTCTACGTGTTGCTGTTGTAAATGCTGGAGCCAGGATAGCAGGGAGACATGAGGAGGAACTCGTACCCGCATTGGTAGGGTATTGATTAATAGTCCAACGATCGCCTCAACTCCTGGCAAATCTGCGGGACGACCTGAGACAGTCACCCCAAAAACCACGTCTTCCTCACCGCTGTATCGGCTTAAAAGCAAAGCCCAAACTCCCTGAATGATGGTGTTGAGCGTTAGATGATGCTGCCTAGCAAAAGAATGTAACGACGAGGTAACATCAGATGAAAGTGTGATTTCCTCCTGAGCATATCCCCAATTCTGCTGAGGCAAACTGCCTGACACCCAATCGACACCTAACTTAGTTGCAGCAGGTAGTTCCCTGAGAGCCTGTTGCCAAAAACTATCTTCCCCAGACCAGTCTTGCTGTTGCAACCAGACAATATAGTCTCGATAAAGACGACTATCTTCAAGGTATAAATCTTGACCTTGGCAAAATGCTTCGTAGAAGTTGAATACCTCTGTCAGGATAATAGAATTACACCAACCATCCAGTAGTATATGATGATGACTCCAGACGAGTTGGTGAATGTCTGTAGCAGTTTGGATGAGTGCCAATCGCATCAATGGCCCATCACTCAGGGAAAAACGCTGCTGTGAATCTGCTTGGAGATAAGCTTGCAATTGTTGTTCTTGCTCAGTTGGGGACATATAGCGCCAGTCTTGCTGTTGCCAAGGTACTTCTATGCGCTCTAGTACTACTTGGATCGGTTCTGCCAATTCTTCCCAAATAAAGATGGTTCGTAAGCTGGGGTGTCGATTTACTACCTGTTGCCATGCTTGCTGGAAAGCCGTAATATTCAATTTTCCTTGCAAGGTAAAAATCTTTTGCTGGAAGTACATTCTTGAAGTTGGGTCATATAAGCTATGGAAGAGTAAGCCTTGTTGTAGAGGTGAAAGGCAATAGATATCTGCGATCGCAAATTTGGCGGCCAGTAGATCCAGCTGCTCTTGGTTCAACTTAGCCAGGGGAAAATCAGAAGGCGTATAGCCTCCACCCACAGAGAGGCAGTGACGGATGATTCCCCTGAGTGTGGCGTGAAAATTCTCAGCCAGATGCTCAATAGTTGCTCGCTTATGGACATTCTCGCTATAAGTCCAATTCAGTTGTAATTTGCCTTCCAGAACGATCGCATCAATGGCAATTAAATTAGTTCGCTTTCCTTGTAGACTCCGTTCATATCCTGTAGACTCTTTCACTAACTGAAATAATGTTGATTGTGGTAGCGAGCGATCGAACCGTCCCAAATAGTTAAAGCTCACCTCAGCTTCAGGCAAAGCTGGGAGTTTCTTGGTGATTTCTGGGTTGCCACTCAAATAGCGCAACAAGCCATAGCCAATTCCCCGGTGAGGAATCTGGCGCAGTTGCTGCTTAATCGATTTCACCGCCAAGCTAGTAGCCTGAGATTTTTTACCATTCTCAACAAAAGGCTCTGTCTCTCCAGAATAGAGAGATAAGTCCAGTAGGACGGGGAAATGAGTAGTGAACCAGCCAATGGTGCGCGACACATCCACATCGTTAAAAAGTGCTTCCCGTCCGTGTCCTTCTAACTCAACGAGCAAAGTGTTTTCTCCTGTCCACTGTCTAAAAGCAAGTGCTAAAGGTGTTAATAACAAATCGTTGATTTGGGTTTTATAGACGGCTGGAACTTCTTGCAACAGAGCTTGCGTATCTTCTGCACTCAGAGATACGGAGACGGTACGGGCAGAAGCAACGGTGTTAGGCTGCCCAAAATCATCTCTGGGCAATCGGGAAACTTGATGAAAACTGGGATTCAGCCAATAATCGAACTCTTGCTGAAGTGCTGTAGACTGAGCATATAAATGCAGACGCTCTGCCCAATGCTTGAAAGAAGTCGTTTTGGCGGCAAGTTGGATGCTTGTACCTTTACTAAGCTGTTGGTAAGCTCTATGAAAATCCTCTAACCAGATGCGCCAAGAGATCCCATCCATGACTAAATGGTGAATAACGATCGCTAAACGTCCTGGTTGATCGGCACCAAGGTTAAACAGAGCGACTCGCATTAGTGTGGTTGACAAATTCAACGTTGCCTGGATTGTAGCAATCTCTGTTTCAATCGCACTGGCTTGCTCTGGCGCTGGCAGATTTGCCAAATCTATCCGAGACAATGGAGGTATGTTGTTACTGGTATATATTTGCTGCCAACTTGCACCCACTCGCTCAAATCGCAGGCGCAGGGCATCGTGATGTTGGTTTAAGTGTTGTATCACTTGCTCCAACCAGTTTGGGTTTACATTGGGTGGAGTTTCCAGTAATATCGACATATTCCAGTGATGCGGCTCAGGCAGATTCTGCTCAAATAACCAGTGTTGGATGGGTGTCAGAGGCACTTCACCAGCTACTAACCCCTGCTCTATTTGTAGTTCAAGTATCTTAGTTGCTACTGCGATCAACTGGGCGATCGTTTGATGGTGAAATAGCTGCATGGGGGTCAGACAAAGCCCCGCTTCCTTGGCTCTGGCGACAATTTGAATGCTGAGGATAGAATCTCCACCCAACTCAAAGAAGTTGTCTTGCACTCCCACTCGTTCGACACCCAAAACTTCCGCCCAGATATCTGCTAATATTTGTTCTTCTGGAGTCCGAGGTGCGATGAAAGCTGCTTCTAGTTCGGGGCGTGTCCAATCTGGTGCTGGGAGGGAGCGACGATCCAACTTACCATTAAGCAGCAATGGTAAAGCGTCCACCCTCACGAAAACAGAAGGCATCATGTAGTCGGGCAATTTCTCCTGCAAAAAGTTCCGTAGTTCACTGCTAGATACATCTGTGCGGTGGGGGACGATATAGGCAACTAGCCGCTTTTCACCCCGATCGTCATCCAGGGCGATCGCTACACTTTCTTGTACTGCTGGGTGTTGTCGCAATGCTGCCTCAAGCTCTCCCAACTCGATGCGGAAGCCGCGAATCTTCACCTGATGGTCAATTCGACCGAGGAACTCAATGTTACCATCACTAAGGTAACGTGCTAAATCTCCAGTTTTATATAGGCGATCGCCTCCTGCTGACGCTCTCTGCAAGACGCTATGCGTAGCTTGCTTCTCCGTAGGAGTACGCGGACTCGCTCTAAGCGAAGCATCCCGAAGGGTATACGCTGCGCTATCGTCAAAGGGATTTGGTATAAATTTTTCCTTGGTCAAATCTGGGCGGTTGAAATAGCCCCGCGCTAAATTCGCACCACCGATGTATACCTCTCCAGGGATGCCGATGGGAACGGGTTGCAGATGCTCATCTAAAAGCAAGATTTGCGTGTTTGCTAGGGGTTGTCCAAGGGGAACATTCACTGCATAATCGCTTTGACCGTTTTCCACCTGATAAGTAAGCACTCCTACGGTAGCTTCTGTGGGGCCGTAGTGATTGAGAATCTTACAGTCAGGGGCTAACGCTTGCACCTTCTCAACTAATTGCCAACTCAAGGCTTCACCACCCAAAACTAATTGATGGCGGGGTAAGATTTGGGCGGGGTGTCGGCAGGAATTTAGTAAAGCTTGCAGATGGCTGGGAACAATTTTGAGACAGTCGATACCGCCATGATTGTAATAGTAATCAGCCAGCTTATCTGCATCAGAGGCTCGTTCTGGAGAAATTACATGGAGACAGCCGCCTGTACACAAGGCAGGGAAGATAACTGTATTACCTAAATCGGCGGCGAAGCTAGAAACTAAGCTAAAACTAGCACCATTAGGCAAATTTAGTTGAGCAAGAATGCTATAAAGATAGTTGCACATTTGCTGATGCTCAACGGCAACTCCTTTGGGTTTACCTGTAGAGCCAGAGGTGTAGAGTACATAGATTAAATTTTCTGGAGTGACGAGACTGAACAAGTTTTCATTGCTTTTTTCGGCGATGATATGCCAATCTGCGTCTAGAGAAACCACACGCGCTCTGTGTTCGGGGAGATTCCAGGCTGAGAATTCTTGAGTCAAGACCACTGTTGCCTGGGTATCTTCTAAAATCAATACTTGGCGTTCTTTTGGCAGTTGAGGATCGAGAGGTACGTAAGCACCACCTGCTTTCAGAATAGCCAGCAGAGCAATGATTATCAAGTGCGATCGCTCCAGACAAATTGCCACCAAAACTTCTGGCCCCACACCCAAATCCTGTAAATAACGTGCCAGCTGATTAGCACGAGCGTTGAGTTGAGCATAAGTCAATTGCTGGTTCTCAAACACAACGGCAACATTATCTGGTGTGCTATCTGCCTGTTTTTCAAATAGTTGATGTATGCACTGAAATTTTGAATAATTAGTTTCTGTGTTATTGCACCATAACAACAGTTGTTGTCGCTCTACTTCACTGAGAATTTCTAACTTACTGATTAAAGTTAACGGATTCTCAATAGCACTTGCTAACAACATCTGAAATTGTCCCGCCCAACGTTTTATATCCTCTGCTCGAAATAAGTTTGAATCATAATGAAATTCTGCAACTATCTCTTGATTTTTGTTTACACAGCATGATAAATTTAATTTAAATTGATCGATATAGGTCAATTGCTTATCTATATATATAACCAGATTATCTGCAAAATACTGCTCTGTCTCTTCTACAAAATTGTAGCTGACTGGAAACCAAGATAAATTTATCTCATTCCAACTAAAATAATCCTGCCATTTAGTTTGTTGACGTGTAGATTCATTAATCTGCTTTAAAACTTCCAAAAATTGCAAGTTCGCTGCTAAATTAGCATGAATGGGTAGATATCTAGCGAACAATCCTAATGATGGCTGTAATTCCTCATATTGACGACCATCGTATGCTACACCAACAATTAGATTTGATTCTCCTGTCAATCGCCACAGATGGATGTGCCAGATAGTTTGCAGAAATACAGATATTGAAATATCATACTGCCGTATTAGGTTTTTTAGCTTTGCAACTGTATGGGGATCAATAGCGATCGCAATTGACTCTGGTTGAAATTCTCTAGATTTAGCTGACTGATTTTCTCCTGGAAGTTTGAAATTAAAAATAGCAGAAATATCTTGTTTTTCCCAATATTTTCGCCCTTCTTTAGTATCTTCTGCTATGAGTAATTCATGTTGCCATTCTGAATAATCAGCATATTGCATTGCTTCTTGTTGAAGCTGTTTTTTTGGCAATCCTCCATAGTTATAGCTAATTTCATGCACTAAGTTTTTCAATGTTACACCATCTGCACACAGAGACGGTAAACAAAGAAGTAATAAATGCTTTTGAGGCGACAAAATTATCAAAGATACATTCAAAATTGGAGCTTGTGCAAAATCGAAATCTAATTGGCTCATCTTTTGCAAAATCGCAGCGATTTCAGCTTCCTGTTCTAATGGAGTTAAAGTAGCCAAGTCATGCTGATAAATGGGTGGTAGGTTACTGTCGGTTATGACTTGAAAGGGAATAATCTCTCCTGGCGAACTTTTGAATGTGGTACGTAAAATCTCATGTCGATTAATGACAGTATTTAAGGCAATTTCGAGAGCCTCGATATTGAGAATTCCCTCAATTAAGACAGTGCATTGAGTCCGGTAAGGCAAGCTAGAACCATCTTGCTGCAACAACCACAGATGCTTTTGCTGAGTTGAAAGTCGAAAAAACTCCATCATTTCCTCTTCTTGCCTAACTACACCTCGATCGAGTCACAGCAAAACTATTTAACTCCAATAGAGGATTTTTTGATCGTCTTTAGAAATTGCTAAAAAACCACCAATTGTAATTCTAATATTTTGTCCTGTTACATCAGTAATTTGATGCACTATATTACCACCGTGAAAAACAATCATGTCTCCGATATCGGGAGTGATATATCTTTTGGGACATTTTTCTAAATCCAAATCTTTGGTGAGAGTCATTGACTCTTCTGGAGGGAAATCGTAAAGTACTAAATCTCCACCTGCTTCTGGTTTATCAATTATGATAAAATAGCTGAGAGCATCTACCATTTTGGCAATTTGGTTCAAGCGATCGTAGTAAGAATTTTCCAGAAAATCATTGTTTTTATGGGGAACCATTCCGCCGAGATTTGGATAGACAAATCTCACGGTAGCCGGAGTATAAACCCAGTCATCATTCTCTCTAGCTACTTCGACCTTTCTGCCTCCAGAAATTTTATTTAAAATTGCTTCTAATCTCGCTTCAAAATTGGTGTTAAAAAGTGTCTTTAACTTGTTCCTGAAATTATCCGCACCTTGAAAATATCTTTTTTTATCACTACCTGCTGCCATTAAAACACAGCCAAGGGTTGCACCGTATCTAACACTTTCTAGCTCGTCAATGGCATTATCTAGTCTCTGTTTTACTTCTAACATTTCTGCTTGGGAAAAGACTCCTTTGAGGAGCATTCCATCGATTTCACCTTGATAAATTTGATTAACACTATCAGGATAATTACTGGCTAATTCAGCTTCTAAAGTGAGCCAGTTTTTGATTGCTAATTCTGGCTGAGTAGCATTTTTATTCATCGTTGTCTCCATCTATGATTTTAAATTTGTGATGAGCCATTTTACATACATTAATTAAATGCGATCGCATTCAATTAAACCCTTATTTCTCAATAATTTTGTCCCACCAAAATTATTCATAAGCCCTTATTTTGAGGACTAAAGTCCTCTCTGCGAGACGCTACGCGTAGCAAGATCCCCGGAGGGGTACACTACGAACTGAAAATAATATGCCAGTTGCGTAAGTCCTGTTTAGATAAAGTTGAGCAAAGAGGATGTTTTAAAAGTGCTTGGTTCCTGTGAAAAATTTCTCTATCTCCCTAAATCCCAAAAAAAGGAGATATTAACACAATTTGATACTTTAAAAACATCCTTTAAGCGGTTCCTAAATTCTGCAATGATTCTTGGCTATAATTTGATTAACTCCAATAGAATATTTTTTGATCGTCTGTTGATATAGCAACGAATCCACCTATACTAATGCGATTTTTGCTTCCCCTGGACTCCGCTACCTTATGCCATATTGTACCACCGTGGAAAAGAACCATATCACCAATGTCTGGGCTGACATATTTTTTGTCGCATTTTTCAAAAGCTGAATCTTTAACTAAAGTATCAAAATCCTTTTTCGCTTCTTCTGGCGGTAAATCGTAAATTATTAATTCTCCACCTTCTTCTGGCTTATCTACGATCAGAAAATAACTCAGATGTTCTTGTAACCTAGCAATTTTTGTTAAATGAACAAAGGACGGATGCTGGAGAAATTGACTACCCTTATGAATAACAATCCCACCTTTATTTGGCTCGACAAATCTAATCTGAGCAGGGGCATAAGTTTGCTTATTTTCTGAAGCTATCTCTACTGCTCTCCCTCCTGAAACCTTTCTTACTAATTCTTCAATTCTTTGTTCATAAGCGCCTTCAAAAATATTTCTCAGATTGTTTCTATATACATTTACATTTTGAAAATATTTAGTTGGTTCATTTTCTTTGTCAGGTAAAACAACACCAAATGATTCGCCATAACCCACACTTTTCCGACTTTTAGTGTTTTCCAGTTGATGTTTAGCCTTGAACATTTCTTCTTTGGTGAAGACCTGCTTAATCAGCATTCCATCAATTTCACCTTTGTATATCCGATTAACTGCATCTGGATAATTAGCTAATAAATCAGCTGTAACAGTGAGCCATAAATCATTTTTAACGTATGTCATCGCAGAATTTTCCAAAACTCCTAAATTTGGTTTATTACTTTGCTTTTAAGCAATACCACAAAATCAAGCTGGCGGGAACGGTAATTTAATATTCAGTTACAACTGGACATGGTGATGGTATCCATAAATTTTCAAGCAATAATTTAGGATTTATACAACTTAGTCAAAGACTAGCATATCTTGATGTAAATCTTTTTTTATTAAGCTTGTTTTTGAAATTTTGCTTGCTACCCTTCTCCTAACGGAGACATTATGCAAACGCAAAGGCTAAGGGTAAACAAGCCGAGAAACCCGTTTAAAGCAGTCGTTCCCAATAACAGCTTTCACGAAAAATAGAGCTTAAAAGCTAAAGTTATTTAGTTTTGACATTGAAAACGTACAGTGTTTATACGTGAAAACGCTAAAAAGATTATACTACTTATTCTGCATGGTGTATGTAGTTATATAGACAAACGTGCAATCATACTAACCTCTCAATAATGGGCTAATATATAGTAACTAGATGGTCAGTCTAATTAAGTTTTGTATCGGACATTGCACTTATTCCCTTCCCGTTATAGGATGACATAGTTACGTGGTAAAGACTTTACCGCTTTTGAAATTCCCAACTCAAAGCTGAAAGCCTGACTACGAAATAAATTTAAGTAATTATCTGACGGAAAGCGAATAGCTACTAAGTACAAAAGGTTTTATACCAAAGGCTGATCTGCTTTACCCTTTATTTACAAAATCCCAAATATCTCAATTTCTGGTAAGCAGATTTCTCTGGAAAATTTCTCCCAATTTTGACAGAGACCAAATCTGGCGCTATTTTCGACAAGCTGAAACTGAGCAATGTCTACAGCTTATAAATTCAGGATTTAAGCGACAACCAGTAATAACTACCACGAAACAATGCAATTTCAAAGCTTGCAATCAGACAATGGCACCAGATATGAGCCTTTGACTAGCGCCCCTATGCGCTAACAAAAAATGGAAGAAATACATTGAAATTTAAAACCTCAGATCCTGACTGAATAAGGTTGATAAAATTTGTGTGTTTCTTAAGAACCTCTAACAGGTAAGTTTTTCGCTGCCGCAATAATTATGAAAGAAACACACTGAAATAGAAATCCTCAAATTCTTAGAGAATGGGGTTATGAAATGTGTTTCTTAAAAACAGAGGACAATATTAGAAGGAGAAACAATATGTCATTAGCACAATTTACTGACTTCGTGAAAAATATTACGACAGAAAATAACAATCCAGCTAGCGACTCATCAGGAGTAGGTGCACAATTGCAGAAAGCTTTAGGTGATCTTCAAGGATCTCCAGAAGAAAAAATGGCAAAAGTAGCCCAAGAGCTTTCTAAATTAGCTAAATCTAAGGGCTTTGATGTTTCAGAAGCAGATGTGAATACGTATATCGACTCTCTGAAAGTCCAGTATGATATGAACCCTATGATAGCTAGTATGGCAGATACCTATTGCAGTAGCTCTTGTCATTTTGCAAGTGCGATTAGTGCCAGCTAAAATCTTAGTGCGAAATCTTTTTCAATCTCTGATTTGAAACTTTGATACATCTCAGGTTTTCAAAAAACAGGATAATCTGAGATGTATCTATTACAAGTTTGAGCAAAAAGAATAATTAGCAGAGTTTGTAAAAATTTGTTTTTGGCGAAATCATGATTAAGTCACCTGTAGCCAAGTCCTTATATAATTTTGTTGAACTGGATGTTAGTGAAATTGGTAACTATCCAGAAGGAATTATAGATATTTGCGATCGCCAGGTTCACGGTTTGATCGTCAAGAATTTTCTCTCTCAAGAAGATATCTCTAGAGTCGTCAGTCGGCTAACGCGCAAAGGCCCATTTCCTGGTTCGGATTTCGGGGATGTTCTGATTTACGGCCCAGCATTATATGTATGCGATGCTGATATTACTAAATATTGTGAAGAAGCAGTTGATTTTCGGAAATATTGCCGCGAACTCTTCAGTGGAGGAGCCGATTTCGAGACGCGGCTAACAGAAGTTCTCGGTGCAATGTCTGGTGGTCGCCCCGTTCAACTTCCCGTTACCCCCGACGGCTACGCCTATACTCCAACGACAATCCGAGTTTTAAAAACAGGCCAAGAGATGGGCTGGCACTTTGAAAACCAGTTTCTGCATTGCACACCAGGGTATCGCCACTTAGAAACCATAGTCGAACCCAACGATCATCTCAGCTATTTTGTAGTACTGAGTGCTGCTAATGCTGGGGGAGAGTTGATTCTCTATGATTTAGAGTGGTCAGAGACAGAATGGCCCGATAAGGAACATGGGGGAACAAGGAAAAATGGTTTAGTGAACGGTCAACTGATTGCCTCAGTTATGGAAGATTATGACCAAATGTTCCTTAGTCCAGAAGCTGGTTCTCTAGTGGTCTTTGATGCGGGGAGAATTTTGCATCGTGTTTCTGCGGTTGAAGGTTCTCGCCGTCGGATTACCGTGGGCGGATTTCTTGCCTTCTCCAAGGAGCGTGAAAAACTTTTCTATTGGAGTTAGGGGATGAGAGGGCAATAACGGCATGAAATTTTCTACCTTAGTAGATGCATTGAGTGAAAGAGCGCGATCGCAGCCTGATAAAAATTACACTTTTCTTCAGGATGGAGAAATTGCAGCGCATACTCTAAGTTATCAAGAATTGGAGCGATTAGCACAGGCGATCGCTGCCAAACTTCAGAGTTTTAATGCCATAGGTCAACAAGCCTTACTACTATATCCACCGGGTTTAGAATTCATTGCCGCTTTTTTCGGATGTCTGTTGGCTGGAGTTGTAGCTATTCCTGCCTATCCCCTCCGTGCAAATCAGTCAATTTCTAGGCTGTTGGCGATGGCTAAAGATGCAGAAGCAACCTTTGCCCTCACAACCACATCTGTCTTAGCCAATAGTCAGCATTGGTTGGTAGAATACCCAGAGTTAGCCCAGTTGCGTTGGCTTGCCACCGATGACATTGATGCAGATTTAGCAGATGCATGGCAGAAACCTATTGTCAATAGTCATACCCTTGCCCTTCTCCAGTACACTTCCGGCTCTACAGGCACTCCCAAGGGAGTGATGGTCAGCCACGGCAATCTACTATCCAACTGTACCGACCTCGATCTGGGATGGAACCACACAGTAGACAGTATTATTGTCACTTGGCTACCCACCTTTCACGATATGGGGCTAATTTATGGAGTCATCGAACCCTTATATAAAGGTTGTTCTTGCTACATGATGCCTCCTGTGTCCTTTCTACATAAACCCATACGATGGCTACAGGCGATTTCGACTTACAAAGCTAGTCATAGCGGCGCACCGAATTTTGCCTACGATCTATGCGTGCGGAAAATCACCGCAGCACAAAAGGCTACCTTGGATTTGAGTAGCTGGCAAATGGCTTTAAATGGTGCTGAACCTGTGAGGGCAGATGTCTTACAACGGTTCGCCGAAACCTTTAAACCCTGTGGATTTGATTTAACAGCCTTCTGTCCCGGTTATGGTTTGGCGGAAGCCACCCTAAAAGTCGCGGCGGTGCGTCAACAAGATCCGCCTGTATTCTTGCAAGTTGATGCAGATGCACTAGCAGAAAATCGGGTGGTAGAGGCGAGATTAAATCAACAAAATGTGCAAACATTGGTGGGATGTGGACGTAGCGAGATTGATACACAAATTGCGATCGTTCATCCTGAATCCTTTACTCCATGCCAAGATTCACAAGTCGGAGAAATTTGGGTATCAGGTTCTACTATTGCTCAAGGCTACTGGAAAAACCCCCAAGAGACACAAAAAACCTTTCAAGCAACCCTCAAAGATAGTGATTCTAGAATGTTTCTCCGTACAGGCGACTTAGGATTTATCAAGGATGGCGAGTTATTCGTTACAGGGCGCCTGAAAGATATAATCGTTATTCAAGGACGCAACCATTATCCCCAAGATATTGAATTAACCATTGAGAATAGTCATCCGGCATTGCGACCCAGTTGTGGGGCAGCTTTTGCAGTGGAATTTAAAGGTGAGGAACAGTTAGTTGTAGTTCAAGAAGTAGAAAGGAGTTATCTGCGACGGCTAAATGTTAATGAGGTCATCGGTAACATTCGTCAAGCAGTGGCAGCAGAACATGAGATCCGAACTCATACTGTTTTATTAGTAAAAACGGGAACCATTCCTAAAACTTCTAGTGGTAAGATTCAGCGTCAGGCTTGCCGTCAAAAATTTTTGAATAACACACTGAATTTATTAACATCAGAAAAATCTCCAAAATTAACAACAACCATCTAAAGATAGAGATAATATGTTAAATCAAGATCGAGTTAAACATTTCCAAGAAAAAGGATGGGTTGGCCCAGTCGATATCTTTACACCAGCAGAAATTGCCGCAGTCAAGGAATGTTTAGAAACTAATAGCCGGATTATCAAAGAAGCAGACGGACAGGAAATTATTACATTTTATAATAATGTTCTTAACTTAGAAACGCCCCGCGACCATTATCTATTTTACCAACCAATAGCAGAACTATTTAAACATCCGCGACTAATTCAAAACTTAAACCAAATCGCTGGAGAAAACTTATTACTTTGGTATACCAATGTCTTTTGTAAAATGCCTGGGCAAGGTGAAATTAAATGGCATCAAGCGAAAGAATTTTATACATCAAGTGACATCGATTTTACGAAAAAAACTTTAGTTTATTCTCAAGATGAAGATCCTTTAAATTTAACAGTATGGGTAGCCTTGGAAGATGCCGACCTGGAAAATGGTTGTATGCGTTTTGCCAATGGATCGCATCAGCGAATATTTAAAATATTAAAAGGGAGTGTTCCGGCATCTGAAGGTGTTTTTGCTGGGATTAGTGCCCATAAAACAGTTTGGCAAAAAGAGCAACAATACTCCTTATCTTATGAATTTGATGAAAATGAATGGGAAGTAGAATCAGTGCCAGTCAAGGCAGGTCAAGCGATCGTCTTTACTGAAAGTACAATGCACTGTTCCTTACCCAATCACTCAAATCGCCGTCGATTGGCGATTATTGGCCGTTATGTGCGTCCAAGTACCCAGGTTTACCCCTATCGCTGGCAAGGGGATTTTATTGATGAAAATGCACACAACATCAAAAGGCATTTTTGTATTTTGGTTTCTGGACGTGATGATTACAGACATAACGTAGTTAGAAATGAGCATGATTTAGATGAGACGGAAGTAGAATTTCAACTCATGTCTAATTTTGTGCGGTTTGGTCATGTAAATATTCCAGAAGATAAACTACAGCTAGAAATTTACGGTTTAGAAAAACAGGTTTTAGAAGGAGATTGTCAAGAAGAAGAACCAAATCCAATTTTGCATCCGCGTAAATATATTCAATGGCAAGCGTGGAATCGATATCAAGGCATGAGTACTACAGAAGCAATGAAGCGGTATAGCCAATTAGTAAGGAGTTTGCCACGAAAAAATACCAAAGATGCCAGCAGTAGAAGCAATACTAGTACAGCAAACAAGGGAGTATTAAAAGCAGCAGATATTGAAAATTGGTTAATTTCTTATCTGTCTGAACTGTTGGATATGCAACCAGATGAAATAGAAATAAAAATTCCCTTCCAACGTTATGGTTTATCCTCAGCAGAAGGAACTGTTCTAATTGGCGATCTAGAAGCTGCCGTGGGATATAAACTCGATCCGACTCTAGTATATGAATACCCGACTATTAAGGCTTTAGCCCAGCACATAGCAGAGGCAATGCAAGTTTTGGCATAAACTTCTGTAAATATCGAAAAAATGATGTTGTGATATACACAAAAAAGGTCAAAAGTGGAACCCATAGCGATTATAGGCATCGGTTGCCGTTTTCCTCAAGCTAATAATCCCGAATCATTCTGGAAGCTTTTGCATAATGGCATCGATGCGATCGCTCAAGTGCCAAAAGACCGATGGGATGTTGAGGCTTTTTACGATCCCGATCCGGCGACTCCAGGGAAAATGAACACTCGTTGGGGCGGTTTCTTAGATCGGGTAGATCGATTCGACCCCAATTTTTTTGGGATTTCTCCCCGTGAAGCCGAACGCATAGACCCCCAGCACAGACTGGTTTTGGAAGTAGCTTGGGAGGCTTTAGAAGATTCCGCGATCGCACCAGAAAGTCTCGCGGGTAGCCAAACTGGTGTTTTTATTGGCATTGGCAACTACGACTACGGCAGATTTTTATGTCGCGATCTAGCCAACATCAATATTCATAATGGCACTGGTCTGACTCTGAGCATCGCCGCCAATCGCTTATCTTATCTGCTGGATTTGCATGGGCCAAGTATGGCTATCGAAACAGCTTGTTCTTCATCCTTGGTAGCAATTCACTCTGCTTGTCAAAGTTTGCGGAGTGGGGAGTCTAACTTAGCAATTACTGGCGGTGTCAGCCTGATGCTATCGCCAGACATGACAATTACCTTCTCCCAAGCCCGGATGATGGCTCCTGATGGTCGATGTAAAACCTTTGATGCTAGTGCCAATGGATACGTCCGGGGTGAGGGGTGCGGTATTACGATTCTCAAGCGCCTCAGTGATGCCATTCAGGATCAAGACCGCATCTTAGCAGTAATTAAAGGTTCGGCAGTTAATCATGATGGACTCAGTAACGGGATTACAGCACCGAATGGTTTGGCTCAACAGGCAGTGATTCGCCAAGCCTTAAAAAATGCTGGTGTCGCACCCGCAGAGATTAGCTATATAGAAGCCCACGGAACTGGTACTCCTCTGGGAGATCCAATTGAGATTAGAGCGTTAAAAGCAGTATTGATGTCGGGACGTTCCCCTGAACAACGCTGTGGAATTGGCTCGGTGAAAACAAATATTGGTCATTTAGAACCAGCAGCCGGGGTAGCAGGTTTAATTAAGGTGGTGTTATCGCTACAACATAAGGAAATTCCACCCCACCTCCACTTGCAAGAGTTAAATCCGCGTCTGGGTTTAGATGGAACACCGTTTTTTATTCCTGGGGAATGTCAACCTTGGCCTAGCGATCGCCTTTTGGCTGGTGTGAGTGGGTTTAGCTTTGGTGGTACTAATTCTCATCTGATTTTAGAAGCAGCGCCTGGAGGGAGCAGGGGAGCAGGGGAGCAGGGGAGCAGGGGAGCAGGAGGGATTTTTCAAGTTGAGCGATCGCTGCATCTTCTGACTCTATCGGCTAAGAATGAGGCGGCTTTGCAGGAATTGGCGCAACGTTATGCTGATTTTTTGGCGGCTGATGCTAATGTATCTTTGGCAGATGTCTGCTTTAGTGCCAACACGGGGCGATCGCATTTTGCCCATCGATTGGCAATTGTCGCGCAATCAAGCAAACAGTTAGGCGATCGCCTCAGTAATTTAACTGAGAATAAGGCAATGACTGGAATATTAGCGGGTAAGGTTGCCAGCCGCCAGTCCTTAAAAATAGCCTTTTTATTCACCGGACAGGGATCACAATACGTAGGCATGGGTCGTCAACTTTACGAAACCCAGCCCAGCTTCCGCAAAACCCTCGAACGTTGCGATCGAATTCTCCGTCCCTATTTGGACAAGCCGTTGCTGGAACTCCTCTATGCAACCGACGCTGAAAGTTCGCTTTTAGACGAAACTGCGTACACCCAACCCGCTTTGTTTGCCCTAGAATATGCGATCGCCGAATTATGGCAGTCTTGGGGTGTTATCCCCCACGTCGTAATTGGTCATAGTTTGGGTGAGTATGTCGCAGCTTGTGTGGCGGGGGTATTTAGCCTAGAAGAAGGTCTAAAGCTAGTGGCAAAAAGAGCTAGTTTGATGCAGTCATTGCCCCAAACTGGTGAAATGGTCGCTGTATTTGCCTCTGAAAATCAGGTACAAGCGGCAATTCAACCATACTCCTCAGAAGTTGCCATTGCCGCGATTAATGGACTTGAGAGTATTGTCATTTCCGGTCAGCGATCGCCAGTCAGGGCACTAGTTGCCGCCTGGTCAGCCCAAGGAATCAAAACTCAACAATTGCGAGTTTCTCACGCCTTTCATTCCCCACTCATCGCCCCAATGCTGGATACCTTTGAAACCGAGGCCAGCCAAGTAAAGTTTCAAACTCCACGCCTACCCCTAATTTCTAACCTAACAGGCGAAATGCTGCCCTCTGAATATATCCCTGATGCCAATTATTGGCGACGGCATACCAGAGAACCAGTAAAATTCATGGCGGGGATAAATAGTTTATTTGCTCAAGGCTATAACTTATTTTTAGAAATCGGTTCCAAGCCGATCCTCTCCAAAATGGGCCAAAAATGCCAGCAAAGTCATGCAATTTGGCTCCCTTCCCTAGCCCCAGGACAAGAGGATTGGCAAGTGTTGCTTTCGAGCTTATCTGCTCTGTACGTGCAAGGGGTAGATATTAACTGGAGGGGATTCGATCGAGATTATTCCAGAAATAAGCGATCGCTTCCTACCTATCCCTTCCAACGTCAACGTTACTGGATTCAAGATACAACTCAAGTCATGGATGAACAGAAATTAGATGCCAAGGTATCCCAGTTCCAGACAGATGCAATTTCTGACACCAAACCACCACAGCAGATTTTAGTAACATTGGGTTCTATTATCAGTAAATTGCTGCAATTAGCTCCTGATAAAGTAGATATTTATACACCTTTTTTGGAAATGGGGGCTGATTCGCTGATTCTCATTGATGCGATCGCAGCAATTGAAAACACATATAACATTAAAATATCTATTAGCCAGTTATTTGAAGAATATAGAACCATTGAGGCGTTAGCAACTTACATTGCTCAGAATGTACCGTCCCCTGAATCAAAGTCTCAGCCTACGCAGTCACCACAAATTGCAAATACAGTAATCCCCAATTCACCAGAAACTTTGTCTGAGTCAGCATTAGAGCGAATTATGTCACAGCAACTTCAAGTGATGTCTCAGCTAATGTCTCAGCAGCTAGAACTATTACAGGGTAAGGGAAGTAATCAAGCGCAGGTATCATCATCCTCAAATGGAGATTCTTTATCCCCACAGCAAGCAACTGCACCTACTGTTAATTCTTACCAGAATGGCAAACCAAATCAGCAGCTAGTTTCAGAAACTCAAATTAGGGAGCTTAACCCACAACAACAGCGCCATTTACAAGCGCTGATCGCCCGCTATACCAAACGGACGCAACAATCTAAGCAACGAGCCGAAATCAGCCGTTCTCTTCTGGCTGATAGTAGGGCTGTGGCTGGATTTCGCCCTTCCATCAAGGAAATGGTCTATCCTATTATTGGAGAACGAGCAAAAGGTGCAAAATTTTGGGATATTGATGGTAACGAGTATATCGACATCTCAATGGGATTTGGGGTGTTGCTGTTTGGTCATGATGCACCATTTGTAACTCAAGCCTTGACAGAACAGATTCACCAAGGAATACAACTAGGGCCTCAGTCCAATCTGGCAACAGAGGTAGCTAGGTTAATCTGTGAACTAACTAATATGGAGCGAGTCACTTTCTGTAACACAGGTACAGAAGCGGTGATGACGGCGCTGCGGTTGGCACGGACAACGACTGGCCAAAATAAGATTGCTCTATTTACTGGTTCTTATCATGGTCATTTCGATGGAGTGTTAGCTAGGGCAGTCCCAGGTGAGACGAATACTGTACCAATGACTGTAGGTATCTCACGTTATGCAGTTGCCGATGTGCTGGTACTGGATTACGGCAATCCCCAATCCCTGGATATTTTGCGGACTCATGCTGGCGAATTGGCGGCTGTATTGGTTGAACCAGTGCAGAGTCGCCATCCTCATTTACAACCCCAAGGGTTTTTACAGCAGTTGAGGCAATTGACACAAGCCGAGGGAATTGCCCTAATTTTCGATGAAGTAATTACAGGTTTCCGCATCCATCCAGGAGGCTTTCAGGCTTACAGTGGCATTGAAGCGGATCTGGTAATCTATGGCAAAATTATCGGCGGTGGACTACCGATGGGAGTCGTAGCTGGTAAGAGGGATTACATGAATGGCATTGACGGCGGGATATGGAACTACGGTGATGCCTCCTATCCTCAAGCACAAAAGACTTTTTTCGCTGGAACCTTTAACAAAAATCATCTGGGAATGGCGGCAGCACGGGCGGTACTGCAACATCTCCAGCAAGAAGGTTTTGCCCTGCAACAGCAATTAAACCATAATACCTCTGAGTTAGCGGCAACCTTGAATGCTTACTTTCAAGCGGAGAATGTACCGATAGAGTTAGTCCATTTTGGCTCCCTATTTCGCTTCGCTTCCTCAGAAAATATAGACTTGCTGTTTTATCATCTACTAGAAAAAGGCATTTACATTTGGGAAGGGCGTAACTGCTTTCTCTCAACTGCACATACCAATGCAGATATCGATGAGATCATTCAGGCAGTCAAGGATAGTATCAAGGAACTGCGACAAGGAGGTTTTTTTCCCAAAGGTGGGAGTAAGTCGCCAGCAAATGAACTATCTGTCACGTCATCAAAGAAAGTACCACTTCACTTGCCAAGCCCAAGAGAAATTAGCGATCGCCTCACACCCCAATTCCAACAATTAATTGTCCAGGAAGACTTAGAAGCTTATCAAAAAGGATTAATTAAACTAGAAGCTTTGAGCCTGACCTATATCCTCAAAGCCTTCCAGGAAATGGGTTGGGAGTTTCACCCAGGCAAGGAGTTTACATTGGTAGCGATCGCTCAACAATTAGGTGTGGTTAACCAACACCAACGCTTACTAGGTCGTCTGCTAGAGATATTGGCAGAAGAAGGAATACTGCGTCCAGTTAATGATCTCTGGGAAGTAATGCGAGTCCCGGAAATTCAACATTTTCAGGTCAGGGAAATTTTAAGTAAGTACCCAATCTTAGAAACAGAGTTGTCTTTGATACAGCGTTGCGGACAAGAACTAGCACAGGTGTTACAAGGAAAACGTCACCCGTTAGAGTTATTATTCCCCAACGGCGACTCAACAAGTTTAACCAAGCTGTATCAGGATTCACCCGTAGCACGAATCATGAACGCTCTGGTACAAAAAACAATTGCGATCGCACTGGAAAATTTGCCCAAGGGTAGTAACGTAGGAATTCTCGAAATTGGTGCTGGGACTGGGGGAACAACAGCCCATATCCTGCCTCATCTGCCCGATCGACAAACAAAATATCTATTTACCGATTTGTCGCCCTTATTCCTTGCCAAAGCTAGGCAGAAATTTGGCGATTATCCATTTGTAAGTTTTGAAATATTAGACATCGAACAAGAGCTTGAAGCTCAAGGTTTTGGTTCTCATCAATACGATATCATTGTGGCAGCTAATGTGTTGCACGCAACCGCAGATTTGCATAATTCCCTGAAGCAGGTGTTGCAGTTATTGGTTCCAGGGGGACTGCTAGTGTTGATGGAAGGGACAACTCGCCAGCGTTGGCTGGATTTAATATTTGGATTAACTCAGGGGTGGTGGAAATTTGGCGATTCCAATTTGCGACCATCTTACCCATTGCTTGATGCTTCCCAATGGCAAACCCTATTAGAGGAGGGCGGATTTAGAGAAGTAGTGACTATTCCTGCTGCTGCCTCACAAATGTTTGCATCTCTACCCCAACAGTCCGTAATTGTGGCTGAAGCAGCACAAAAAATCCCCCTGACTGAGGCTCAAAAACAACTTTGGGTGTTGGCGCAGATGAGTGAAGAAGGTTCAATTGCCTACAACGAATCTGTAAGTCTGCAATTACAGGGGTCGCTTGACTTAGAGGCAATGTATCAGGCGGTGCAAAAAGTTGTCAATCGCCATGAGGCTTTACGAACTATTATCAGCACTCAAAGTAATTGTCAGCAGATATTACCCTCTATGAAAATCGATATTCCGACAATTGATTTCTCAAATTGGGATAGTAGTACCTGCAAGGTTCAAGTCGCTAAGTGGCTACAAAAAGAGGGACGCAAACCTTTCGACCTCAGTGTTGGTCCTCTGTTGCGCGTCCATATCCTCAAGCTAGAGTCACAATTGCATCTATTGGTGCTGACGGTTCATCACATTATTATTGATGGCTGGTCAATTGATGTCATCTTCAAGGACTTGGGCGCGATATATTCAGCAGAATGTCAGAATATTCCAGATAAACTGGAAGAACCAATGCAATTCCGGCAATACATAAACTGGCAAGAACAGCAAAGTCAAACTGAGAAAATGCTAGCAGATAAATCTTACTGGTTAGGACAATTTGCTGATTCAATTCCCGTCTTAGAGTTGCCAACAGATTACCCGCGTCCCCCAATACAAACTTATGCTGGGGTTGAACAAACGATGCTCGTTGACGCTGAATGTTTACGTGAGTTAAAAAGCTTCAGCAATCAGCATGGATGTACCTTCTTTATGACCTTAATTGCTGTCTTAAATTTGTTATTACATCACTTATCTGGTCAAGATGATATCGTAATTGGTGTTCCTACTGCTGGACAATCTTGTGTAGGAGATAAAGACCTAGTTGGTTATTGTGCTAATGTATTGCCATTGTGCTTTGTAGTTAAAAACCAAAGCTTTAGTGACTATCTAAATACCATTAAAAAGGTATTTTTGCATGGCTATGATCATCAAAATTATCCGATGAGCCAATTGCTCAAAGAACTGAATATTAAGCGCGATCCCAGCCGACCACCTCTGATTACAACATTAGTTGGTATGGATAAATTTGGCGTTGAACTAAAATTTTGGGGACTGAAAGTTGAAGGCTTGACAAATTATCTTGGCATTGCTCGGCGGGAACTAACTTGGAATATGGTTGAGATCGACGGGAAACTATCATTGAAGTGTAATTACAACACAGATATTTATAGTGCCTCTACAATTCGGCACTGGATGCAGCAATTGGAAACCATTTTCCGCACTGTCATCAAACAGCCCGATATCAGCCTAGATGCGATCGCCGAAAAACTGACTCAAGCAGATGGACAAAAACAGATTGGAGAAGAACAAAAATTAGCAGCGGCTAGTATGCAAAAGTTAAAGAACTTTAAGAGAAATGCTATATAATACCAAGAATATTTATGAATACTTTAAATTTAAAATTATATTTGCTGACAAAGTAAAGTTTTTCTAAAATCATGAATAAATCAATGACGAGTTTGCCTGATTTTAATCCAAATCTTCAAATCCAATTAGAAAATTTTAAAGTTTTGCCAAGATTTGTAGGCACTTGGGAAGGGAACTGGATTCGCCTAGATGAAGATGGTAATGAAATTGAGAGATTCACATCACTTTTAAATCAAAATATTGTTAATAATCAATGGGTACAAACTAATCAGAATAAATATCCTGATGGTAAAATTGTTAACATAAGTTTTTTTGGTAAGGCTGTGGGAGCAGGTAAGGTACTTTTTGAAAGTCCCAATTATCCTTATTGCAATTTTCAGATGATGGTAGAGGAATCTGCTGATAATATTATCATCATTAAGGTATCAGATAAGATAGGAGGTTTTGCATTAGCACTAGAAACTATCAACTTAATTAGTGATACTCAAAGAATCAGGACGTTACAAAAATTTAAACCACCAGATGGAAAATTATCTGGATTCATCATTGTTGTTGAAAACAAAGTTTTGCGGAATTCTTGAGTTATAGCAGATTGCGCTCTAAGTAGAACGAGGTGAAAAAACCAAACTATGTAAAGATAAGTAAATACATAGAATTTTTGTAACTGCCTAGCTAGTAGTAATTGAGGCGAGAAAAACACAGACATTACCAAG